>NZ_JBFUIY010000044.1:0-42199 GCF_056401655.1 Allobosea sp. P4_E12
GACCACGCACACGCTGCTCTCTGTCAGAGAGACATCGATTCCAGCATAATGCTCCACGGCTGTTCCTCTCATGATGCTTGAGGCCGATCGCTCGGACCTCGTTTTCAACACCATCATTCTGAGGGACAGCCACCCAAAATGGCTATTCGAAGCGCCGGCCCATTACGGCATCTAGGGTAGTTGCCTGTGGATCAGACAAATCCGCACGAATGTCGGATTCATCCCGATCGATCCCGACCACCTCGTACCCGTCTTGCCGGCAGCGATCGGCGATCGCGCGCCCTATTCCGGCTGCTGAACCCGTGATGAGAACGCGTTGCTGGCTCGTCATGATTTGACCGGGGGACTATTGGAGTGATGGAAAGGCCCACAACCCGGAGCCGAAACGCGAGCCTTACTCAATAAGAGGCCGCAGGGCTATTACACTTACTATCAACTTAGGCAATCAAGCGCTTCACTGCCGGCCGCTTTGTGGCGGTTCCAGCTATGTTGGAGCCCCGGCGTGCATTTCACGGCCGGGCCGGAGGCGTCGCGAGCGGGCCTCGTCGAACATCTCGTCGCGCTGGGTGACGCGGTCACGAAGGGGCAGCGTGTCGCGCTGCTGCATCCGACTGCAGGAGCACGCAGTGGGTCCGACGTGATCCTCAGTCCGATGCCCGGCTATGCGCTGCGCCAGACGGAGCACGCCTTCGCGACACCCAATCAGTTGATCGGCAAGGTCCGCACGCCGATACAGAGATAAATTCGTGAATTATGGATTGAATGAGGCTCCGCCACGCCTCATGGTCTTAATGACATAATGCGTTCCCGGGGCTTTCAGCCCTCGCCAATCGCGTTAGCTGGCGGCCGAGCGAACGTTCCGTGTCCTCGCCGCTTCGGGCTCGAAGGCGTCAGTGAGACCGGTCCTGAGCGGCGGTAACTCATTGCACGTGTTGGCCTTGCCTTGATCGTTCTGCGGCTGCTGGGGTTGAAACAAGTGCGATGGCGATCGTTGAAAGCGTGAGCTGGGGTTCATTATGTCGATGATGTACACTTAGACTACAGCCGAGCGCGTCGCCGATGCTTCATCGCGAGCGAGCGGGTGCCAACTAAGAGGAGGCCCGTCACAATGAGGGCCGGCGTCGACACGCAAATTGCGAACCGTTCTTGCCTTCCGTTCTGGGCCGGCGTGTTCGTGACAATTGCCTGTCTTGCGATTCTCATCCTTAGCGGCTGGCGAGAATGGTCAGCGCGCGAAGCGGTGCTGGAGAATGCCGAGATAGACATGGCCAATCTCGCCCGCTCGCTTACGCAGCACGCCGAAGATTCGGTGGAGCTCGCCGACGCGACGCTCCTTGGGCTTGCCAATCGCCTGGAATCAACTGGCATTGAGTCCGAGGCCCTAGCGGGCCTTCAGAGCTTCCTAAACGATCGTCGAACCACACTAGGCCGTATCCGCGGCCTCTTTGTTTATGACGAGATCGGCGAGTGGGTCGCGACGACGGAAAGCGTAAACCTCGCCGGGCTGAACAATAGTGACCGCGCCTATTTTCAACATCATCGCGATATCGACGACCGCCAAACTTTCTTAGGCCCCCCTGTGCAAAGCCGATCGGGCGGTCAATGGATCATCACGATATCGCGCCGCTTCAATCACAGGGATGGCAGGTTTGCCGGCGTGGTTGCTGCGACAATCGACGTCGCCTATTTCGCAGAATTTTATAGGAGATTTGATATTGGGCCACGCGGCACCGTCACATTGCTCAACAAGGACGGAATTCTGCTTGCCCGAAGCGTCGGTGACGGCAGTTTTGTAGGCAGGGATCTGTCGACGACCCGTCTTATTCGCGAACAGATCCCTCGCGCTTCATCGGGAACATACTACTTCCGCTCACCCTTGGACGGATTGCAGCGGTTGAGCTTCTACAAAGTGAGTGATCGCTTCCCGTTCGTCTTGCTCGCGACACAAGCGGAGCACGACGTGCTTGCGCGCTGGCGCCAGGGTGTGATCACACGGGTAGCCTTCGTCGTTGGGCTCGCCCTGTTCATTGCTCTTGTCGGTATCCATCTCGTCCGGCAGCTCGTCGCACGTCAGCGTCTTGCCGCTGCAATCGCGGCAAAGGAGGCTGACTTTCGGCTCCTGGCTGAAGAGTCCAGCGACCTGGTGACACGTATCGATTTCGACGAACGCATTCTTTATGCGTCTCCAGCCTCAGCGCGCGTTTTGGGTTGGGCCCCCGCGCAACTTGTCGGAACCTCGGCTTTGGCGGGCGTCAATCACGAGGACCGACCACGAGTCGAGCAAACGATTGAAGCGCTGAAGCGAGGTGAGATGGACGAAGCGCGAATGCTCTATCGCATTCGCCATCGCGAGAAGTCCGAGATCTGGGTCGAGACGACAATGCGCGCAACCAGGAATTCGGACACTGGTCTTATCAATGGTTTCGTTGCTCTCTCCCGCGATATGACGCAACACAAAGACCTTGAGGCGAAGCTCGCCGTTCTGGCCGCCTCCGACGGGCTCACAGGCCTTGGCAACCGTCGCTGCTTCGACGAACGTCTAGAGCAGGAATGGGCGAGAGCGCGCAGGGAAGGCACTCCTATTTCCCTGCTGATGATCGATATCGACCACTTCAAGATGTTCAACGACCAGTTCGGACATCAAGCGGGAGATAGCTGCCTGCGGACGATCGCTAGCGTACTGGCTAACCAGGCTCTGAGGTCGGCCGATCTTGCCGCCCGTTATGGCGGAGAAGAGTTCGCTCTTCTTCTCCCGAATACGGATTCCGACGGGTGCGAGCAGGTCGGGACCAGGGTTCTAGAGGCGCTCCACGAAATCCAGATTGAAGACGGTAGTGTCGCCGCATGGCGCACAACGGCAAGTATTGGCGGCGCTACGATCTGGCCCAATGCCGCGACCACGACCAACCATGCTTCATTGGTGGAAGCAGCCGATCGAGCACTATACGCGGCTAAGAATGGCGGTCGCGATCGCCTGATGATGGCAGGAAAAGTGATCCGCTGGCCCGGGGCCAAAACTGCATAACGCATTTTGAAGCACCGGTTGTCGGACGCCAGCGATTAAGCGCGCTCCGCCGAGCCCATGCCTATGGCCAGCCGTGCCGCTCCGTCTTGGCCGATACCGTTCGGTGAGACTACTGCGACCTATACTAAGGAGGGGGCGCGATCCGAGACGTTTGCCGCTATTCCAAGATGTGAACAGCGAGCAGCATTATGTTCTCCGCTTTTAGCGGATCCGAAATGGTGGGATTGCTCCTCGGAGCGGCTCCATCACAGGTTTTCGTCGTCGGCTTTCTTTGGCGATTCTCACTGCGCATTCCATCGCGCAGACCCGCGGAGGCACAACGCAGGGGAGCCTGGCATGCGTCAAGAACGACCAGACCGCAGGCGAAACCGGGCCCCAGCCTACCCAAGTCGCCGCTCCGTAATGTTGAGTTCGGAGGCGGACTATATTCGCGCCTGTGCCCGAGCTTGCGACCTCCATGCTGCTGCTCGTCATCCGATGGCTGAGGTCGAACTCGAGAATTTGGCTCTCGCCATTCTGACATGGGAAGCCAGAGGTGGCGGGCCAAACGGAACCTGAGCAGCGGCCCGCCCGACCACGCCTAGCCGACAAACGCCACTTCGTGAAGCGAGGGGCGGTCACGGATCCTGTCCGAACTCAGCCGCGTTGGCTGCGCGGCCGCATAGAACGGCGCGGGCGCCGGGTCGAACAGGAAATCATCTTGGTCGAGGAAAACCTCCTGCCCGGCATTCACGAAGACCGAGATATTCCCGCGCACCGAGGTGATCGTCGTTTCGAATTCCTCGTTGACGATCGACAGGTCGGAGAATTGCAGGCCGCTGCCGCGCAGGTCGAACAGGTCCGAACCATCCTGGAAGCCGGACACCGTGTCGCCGAAGAAGCTGCCTTCCTCGCTCCAGCGCCCGGTTCCGCTGTAGACGAACAGATCCTGCGCATTGTCCAGCTCGAAACCGAACTCGTCGCGTCCGGCCTCCATCTGGTCGTCGGCCGCACCGCTGATCAGCCAATCCGAGCCGCCTTCCCCGTTCATGGATGTGCCGACCGCGCCGGCATGCAGCTCGTCGTTGCCGGCCTCGCCCGCAGCGTGTTGTCGAAGTTGTTGAAGGAGGTGTCGCTGCCGAACATGACATCGTCGCCCTCGCCGCCAAACGCCGTGCCGCCGCCGTCGCTCGTCGCCAGCGTCAGTCGGTCATTGCCCGCGTCGCCAAACAGATTGTCGAAGCCGCCCGGACCGCCATCGAGGATATCGTCGCCGGCGCCGCCATGGTCCTCGTCATCGCCAGCAAGCGCAGTGACTTGGTCATTGCCGCCGGCCGCGAAGATCCGGTCGTCGCCCGGCGTGCCGGTGATGACATCATCGCCATTCGTGCCCGCGATGACGAAATCGGTGCTGTATGCTCCTACCCTACCGTGGCAGGCTCAGATCACATCATTCCCGTGACAATGCCGAGCGCACGCCTTTCGTCAGAGCGTCGAGCCCTTGCGCGACTTTTCCTGCTGGACAAGTTCCTGAAGGAGTTGGTGAGCAAGGGTCTCATGGGCCACCCGCGGGTTCGTTTCGGCGGATTTGCTGCCGTAGGTTGTTGTGACGATCAGCATCTTTCGGTCAACTTTGAAGGTCCCCGAGTAGGTTCTTCCGTCGATCTTGATGTGGATCGCATGGCCTGACATGGAAACCTGATATGCCTCGTGAATGAGAACTCGCCCACGCCTCCCCAAGAGCATACTTCCACAAGGGACAGGAGACCACACTCAACGAAGTGTGCCAAGATATCGGGCAGGTAGCCGTTGCGGCCGAGCCATTCGATAAGGCGATCGAGCGGAGCGCTCTCGTCGCTCTTGCCGACCGCTATGCCAGGCACGTTTTCAATGAAGATCAACTCGGGGCCGAACCGCTCGAGTGGGAATCGGCGGGGCTGGCGGGCTACGCTCCACGATGATGGGCACCATGTCTACGCTAGCCCTCCAAATTGCCGCAGAGTGATTGGCCCGGTTCAGCTCGGCTTCGCGCTCAGGAATCGAATTTAACGTGCGACGCCTTTGGCCGTCTGCCGCGAAAATGTCCGACGCCATCGAACTACCTAGTAGTATGGGCCGACGATGAAGCGCCGAGTGAGCGGGACCGTTCAGGGGGTCGCCCGTAGATTAGTGACTTATGCCTGTTGACCGACTTCCCGGAGAATGCGCCGCAGCCACTGATGGCCCGGATCAGCATCGTGCCTTGAGTGCCATGTCTGCACCACCCGGAACTGGGGAATGTCGATCGGCGGCGGGAAGAGCCTGAGGGGTAGGCGGCCGGCAAGCGGCGTAAAGAGGCGGCGTGGTTCCGTCGCCACGAGATCGGAGGCGTCCACCAGCATTGGGGCCATCAGGAAGTGTCCGACGGTTACGGCCACATTTCGCTTGAGCCCTCTTTCCGCCAGCACGGCGTCGACATAGCCGCTCGGATTGCCCCTCATCGAGACCTGAATGTGGCGAAGGGCCAAATATCGGTCGAGATCGAGCGGTTCGCCGAGATTGGGGTGGTCGCCGCGGCCGGCGCAGATGAAGTCTTCTTCGTAGAGCAGTTCCTCCCGCATGTGTGTCGGCGGCTCCGGAAAGTTGCCCGCGATCAGTTCGACCGTTCCATCCTCCAGCATCGGCAGGCCGACGCTCCGGCTCGTATTGCGGGCGACGAGAGACAGGCCCGGCGCCTCTTGGTCGAGGCGTGCGGTCAGGCGAGGCAGAAGCACGAAGGCGGCATAGTCCGAGAGACCGAGGACGAACTGCCGTGTGCTCGCGGTCGGGTCGAAAGCACGCCCGCCACGCAGTACGCCTTGCACCTGCTCGAGGATAGATCGCACGTTCGGCGCGATATCTTGGGCCAGCGAAGTCGGCACCATGCCACGCGGCGAGCGGACGAAGAGTGGATCGCCGAACAAAGCACGCAGCCGGTTGAGCGCGTGGCTCACGGCCGGCTGGGTCAGCCCGATCCGTTCGGCTGCGCGCGTGGCATGACCTTCTGCAAACACGGCATCGAACACCACCAGCAGATTCAGATCGATATTGGCAAGATGAACCGCATTCATGACGATGATATTATTAATGAATTGGATTTATCGCAATCGTTCAGCGATGAATCTCTGATAGGGGCACGGGGCGGCGGCTCTATCGCGCCGCATGGCCGAAGTCATGCCCCCCGAAACCCTCTTCATGAAGCGGCTTGATGGGAGCCCAGCAGACCATGGCTCAAGACGCAAACGGCGAGCGTTTCGAACGCGGCATGAAGGTTCTCCAGCGGATCGGCGGCGAGGGTTTTGACTTGCCGATCAAACGCCTTGCAGAGGCGTCGCCGGACTTGGCGCGTTTTACGGTCGAATATTCTTATGGCGATATTCTCTCCCGCCCGGGACTGAGTTTGCCGCTACGGCAGATTTGCACCGTCTCTTGTTTGATGGCGCTGGGCAGCGTCAAACCGCAGCTCAAGTTTCATATGACAGGCTTCCTCAACGCCGGCGGGAGACCGCAGGATTTGGTCGAGTTGCTGTTCGTATCCGTGGCGGTTCTCGGCTTCCCCTCCGCCGTCGTTTCGATCGCCCTGGCGCGCGAGATCTTCCAGGAGCGAGGCATCACCTTCGAGGCCCCGCCACCGGCAAGCGACGACGGAACGCAGCGATACCGGCGCGGACTGGAAGCCCTACTAGCGGTCAACGGCGAAGGCCATCTGCGGCCTCTTGAAGCGATCTCGCCGGACCTTGCACGCTGGACGATTGAATTCGCCTTCGGCGAGTCGCTGGCGCGCGAGGGGTTGGAACCGAAGGCCAAGCACCTCGCCATCATTTCGATGCTGGCGGCGACCGGCAACCGCGACGACGCTCTCGATTTCCATCTCAAAGTCGCCCTCAAGCAGGGCCTGTCGCCTGCAGAGATTGCCGAGGCGCTAATGCAGCTTAGCGTCTATGCCGGATTTCCCGCCGCACTCAACGCCTTCGGTCTCGCCCAACGGGCCTTCTCGGCAGACCGCGGCGCTACAGCGATCACGGCGCCATCCGCGGCGGCACAACTGTCCGAGAGCCGGGAGTTGCGTCGGAAGCGCGGGCTCGCGACACTTGCACAGACCTCCGGAGCATCCGGTGAAACGGTCATCCGCAGCTTCGACGACATTGCACCGGATATCGGTCGGATGATCGTCGAGCACTCGTACGGCGACGTTTTCTCACGACCAGGCATCGATCCTATAATCCGCGAGCTGACGGCCTGCGCGGCCTTGGCGGCGGTCGCGACCACGACTACGGAAGCCCCGCTGCGTGTCCACATCAACGCGGCACTCAATGCCGGCGCGAGCCGAAAGGAGGTGCTCGAAACCCTCCTCAACCTCGTGCCCTACAGCGGCTATCCCGTCGTGCAACAGGCGGTGCGGATTGCCGGCGAGGAATTCGCCAAGCGCCCCGAATGAAGTGCTTGGTTGCCGCCGCATACGGCAACTTGCTCAGGGATCGTGCTGACTATCGGCCAGGCCGCCCGGCCATCGCCCGGATCGCACCTCGCCACAATTGTCGGCGCCATCTCGTCGCACGCCGCTCAGCCGGAAGCAGATCACCTTCCACCGTCGATTAGCCGGCCAGCGCCGGCCGCAAATGCGACGAGAACCTTCCGCAGCTGACTGACTCGGAGCGATGGCGCCCGCCCACGAGCTCGAGCCGGAAATCGTCCGGCTGACGGAGAAATGCCCTCCGTAATAAGGGACGGCGAGGCTTCAGGATTGTCTTGGGAGAGCGGCATGGATTGTCGCTCCGAAGTCGCCGTGGAAACGCGATCGAGCAGCCGTGCGCTGTTCAGGCCGGTATGGGATTCGGACTCGCAAAGTGGCAAGCTGCGCTTTGCCCAGGCATCACTTCGCGCAATGCTGGGCGTTCTGCCTTGCAAATGTCCTGCACCAGCGGGCAGCGGGTGTGAAAACTGCACCCCGTAGGAACGCGTGTCGGGCTGGGGACGTCGCCCTCGAGAATGATGCGCCTGGCCTTGAAATCCGGGTCCGGCTCAGGGGCCGCCGACAGGAGGGCCTGGGTGTAGGGGTGTTGCGGGGCCGAATAGATCTGCTCCTTGTGCCCGATCTCAACGACGCGTCCTAGATACATCACCATGACCCGGTCAGCGATGTGCCGGACCACGGCAAGGTCATGGGCAATGAAGAGATATGTGAAGCGCTTCTGCTCCTGCAGGTCCTGCAGAAGATTGACGATCTGTGCCTGCACGGAGACGTCCAAGGCGGAGACCGGCTCATCCGCCACGACGAAACTCGGATCAACCGAAATGGCCCGGGCAATGCCGATCCGCTGACGTTGGCCGCCCGAGAACTGGCGCGGCTTCCGGTCCATGAAGCTGGGCGATAGTCCGACCTGGTTCAGAAGTTCCGCGACCCGCTCCCGTTTCTCCCGTCGGTTGCGAACAAGGCCGAAAGCCTCGAGCGGTTCGGCGACGATGTCGGCAATGCTCCTGCGCGGGCTCAGGGACCCGTAGGGATCCTGAAACACCATTTGTGCTCTTTGGCGCATCTGCCGCATCTCGCTTCGCGAGAGCGTGTTGATGTCCGTTCCCTCGAAGAAGACGCTGCCTTCCGTCGCATCGATCAAGCGCAGCAGCAGCCGTCCCATGGTGGACTTGCCGCAGCCGGACTCCCCGACGACCGCGACGGTCTCGCCGCGATTGATCGAAAAGGACACGCCGTCCACGGCACGGACGCTGCTGCCCTTCGATCTGCGGAAAAGGCCGCCGGCCTCGCCAAAGGTCTTGCTGAGATTCTCGGTCCGGATAAGCGGCTCGATCATTGGACGGCCTCCGCCTTTGCTGTGACCCAGCAGGCCGCTGTATGGCTCTCGCCGAAGCGGAACATCGGCGGCATTTCCCTGGCGCATTCGTCAACCCGCAGCGAACATCGGGAATAGAACGGGCAGCCCTGCTTGACGGTGCCGGGCAATGGCACCGAGCCGGGAATCTGGAACAGGCGTCGGCGCTGATCCCTGAGGTGGGGGATCGATTCCAGCAGACCGCGCGTATAGGGATGACTTGGCCTGCGGAAAATCGATCGCACGTCACCGTCTTCCACGACACGACCGGCATACATGACGATCACCCGTTCGCAGACATCGGCAATGACGCCCAGATCGTGCGAGATCAGGAGGATTGCCGTGTTCGTCGCGGACCGAACCCGCTTCATCAGTTCGAGCACCTGGGCCTGGATCGTGACGTCGAGCGCGGTTGTCGGCTCGTCGGCGATCAACAGCTTGGGGCTACATGCGAGCGCCATCGCGATCATCACGCGTTGGCGCATCCCGCCCGAGAACTGGTGAGGATAGGCGTCGACCCGGCCCGCGGCATCGGGAATCCCCACAAGGTTCAGCACCTCGATCACCCGGCGCCGCCGCGCTTCGCGATCGAGCGCGGAATGGAGCATGATGGCTTCGCCGATTTGATCGCCAATGGTCATCAGGGGGTTGAGCGAACTCATCGGCTCCTGAAAGATCATCGCGATTTCGCGCCCGCGGATATCGGGCATTTTCGCTCGGGGCAGATCGAGAAGATTGACCCCGTTCAGCTCGACCCGGCCCTGCACAATCCGGCCCGGCGGCTCGGGGATCAGCCGCAGGATCGACAGCGACGTGATCGACTTCCCCGACCCGGACTCGCCGACGATGCCAACGGCGCCGCCGGCCTCGATCTCGAAACTCACGCCATTGACGGCACGGATGGGATTGGTCTTGGGACCGAACTCGACCGCCAGATTCTCTACTTTCAGAAGAGGTGGCGTCATTGCGCGGTCTCCGGATCGAGCACGTCGCGGGCCGCATCGCCGATCAGGTTGAAGGCCAGGACGACCATCGTGATGGCGAAGCCCGCTCCGATGATCGGCCAGGGGGAGCCAAAGATGTTCCCCAAGCCGTCGCGGATGATGTTGCCCCAGCTCGGATTGGGCGGCTGGGTGCCGATCCCGAGGAAGCTGAGGGAGGCCTCGAGCCGAATGGCCGATGCGACCCACAGCGTCATCAGCACCACGATGGGCGCCGAGATATTCGGGAGCACATGCCGGACGATGATCATGGGCGTGGTGACCCCCGCGGCGATGGCCGCTTCAACATAGGGTTCCTGCTTGACCGCGAGCGTCGAGGCCCGCGCCACGCGGGCAAAGCCCGGCACGAACGCGATGGTTATCACCGCCACGACGTTCCAGAAGCCGCCGCCGAGCACGGCTGCGATCATGATAGCGAGCAGCAGCTCCGGGAATGCCAGCAGGAGGTCGATGATCCGGGTCACCAGACGATCGATCATCCCGCCGAAATACCCGGCGGCGACGCCAAGTGCGGTACCAACGAGCGCAGCCAGCGTCGGAGAGATCAGACCGAAGATCAGCGAATTGCGTGATCCGAAGATCAGGCGCGACAGCACGTCTCGTCCGAACTGATCCGTGCCGAGCCAGTGTTCCGCCGACGGGTATGAGTTGATCGCGAGATAGCTCTGCGCCAGCGGGTCATAAGGTGCAATCGCGGGCGCCAGAACGGCGATGGCAAGGAAGACCGCGATGATGATCGTCGCCAGGATCGTGGAGGGCTGGCCCAGGATGATGCTGCGCAGCAATCCGAAGCGTGGCTCTTCCGGCGCGAGAACATGGGTCTGTTCCGTGGCAAGCGTCATCACTTCACCCGAATTCTGGGATCGACCACGATGTAGGCGAGGTCGACCAGCAGGTTGATCAGAACAACAAAGAAGGCGAACACCACGACGCCCGCCTGGATGACTGGATAGTCCCGCTTGGCGATTGCGCTGATCAGGACTTCCCCGATGCCTGGCCGGTTGAAGACCAGCTCGATCGCGACCGACCCAGACAGCGTCGCCAGAAGACTGAGCCCCAGCCCGGTCGTGATCGGCAGCAAGGCGTTGCGCAGCCCGTGCCGATAGATGACGCGGTTCTCTCGTGCGCCTTTCGCCCGTGCCGTGCGGATATAGTCCTTGCCAAGGACCTCGAGCAGTGAGGTCCGTGTCAACCGGCCGAGGAAGGCCATCTTGACCATGGCGAGTGTCACCGCCGGCAGAAACACGTGGTACATGCGGTCGAAAAATCCGGTGCCCCCGCCATTGATCGGGAACCAGCCGAGGGTCAGGGCAAACACGATCAGCAGGAGCGCCCCGAGATAGAAGTCGGGGATCGCGTAGCCGATGAGGGAGAACACGCGAACGCCGGCGTCGGGGAGCTTGTTGCGGTTGACGGCCGCGACCACCCCGAGCGGAATCCCGACGAGCAGCCCCATCCCCGTCGCGACAAGCGTCAGCTCGATCGTGTAGGGCAGATTATCGGCCAGCAGCCGGAGGACCGGCGTTCGATCGATCAGGGACTGCCCGAAATCGAGCGTCAGCATGTCCCAGATGAAGGTGAGGTACTGCTGCCAGAGAGGCGCATTCAGCCCCATTTGCTCGCGAAACAGCGCAAGCTGTTCCGCGGTCGCATAGTCGCCGAGGGCGACGAGTGCCGGGTCCCCAGGGAGCAGGCGCAGCGCGATGAACACGAGCGTCAGCACCAGCAGGACCGTCGGCACGGCATCGAGCAGTCTCGCTCCGATGACACGCAGCATGGTCTGCCCCTTTAGACGCGCGTGGCCTTGTTCAAACGCCAATAGGCGTAGCCAGACTTGACCGGGAATCCGATGTTCACACGCGGATTGCGCGCTATGACATAGGAGAGCGTGACAATCCCAAGGAGCGGCAGATCACGCAGAACCTGCTTCTCGATGTCCTGGATGAGCGCGATACGCTTGTTGAAATCGGGCTCGTCCTGAGCCTTTTCGATGAGTGCGTCGATGCCGGGAATGGCGACGCCGTAGTGGCTGTAGTTTTCCGCTCCGGTGCCATCGGCCTTGACGTCCGCTTCGGCCGACAGCAGCTGCAGGAAGGGCTGCGTCGGCACCGGCGGGTAGCTGGACGAGTACAGGGCGATCGAATTCCGGTCCTTGCGGTTCTCGGAATGCATGGTCGCATGGTCGATGATCTTGAGATCGAGGTTGATGCCGACGGCGCGCAGCTGCTCCTGGAGCATCAGCATGATCGCCGCATAATCCTCACGCTGGCTGGTGAAGCAGGGAATGGTCACGCCGTTCGGGTGCCCCGCCTCTGCCAGCAGCGCCTTGGCTTTCTTGGGATCGTAGTTGTATTGCAGCTCGGGCGGCAAATCCGCTTTCTTGACCGCTCCGGCGAATTGCGGAGCGATGACCCCGACCATCGGGACCGCAAGACCGGCAAATGCCGTTGCGATCTGGTCGCTGTTGATGGCGTAGCGGATCGCCTGCCGCACGCGGATATCGTTCAGCGGCGGCCGCGTCAGGTTCAGGTGGAGCAGGTTGAAGCTGCCGGGCGCCGTGGCGTCGAAGATCGTGCTGGCCGAGCGCTGGCGCATCGATGGGAGCCAGCCGGGAGAGCGGACGCCTTCGATCATGTCGACCTGGCCTGAGGCGAAGGCGAGGGTTCGCGCCGTCGTGTCGGCAATGAAGCGGACATGGATCGTCTTGGTAACCGCCGGTCCAGCGAAGTGATCTGGGAAGGCAGCCAGTTGGATCCCGTCGCTGGGGCTGACGCTTTCCACCTGGTATGGGCCCGTCCCGACCGGACTCATGGCGAAGTCCTTGCCCTTCTCCTCGAAGGCCTTCCGGCAGAGGATCGAGGCCGCGAGGGTGGTCACGACGCTGCCGTTGAACAGCGGATCGGGCCGTTTGAGGGTAAACTGGACGGTGTGGGGATCGAGCGCCTTGACCGCCTCGACATTGGAGTAGAGCGGCTTCTGGTTGGTCACGATCTTCGGATCAAGATGCCGGGCGAAGGTGAAGACGACATCGTCAGCCGTCATTTCACCGTAGCCCTTGTGGAACTTCACCCCTCGGCGCAGCTTGTATGTCCACGTCTTGGCATCCTCCGAGCTTTCCCAGCTCTCGGCGAGACTGGGGCGGAAGTCCTCGGGCCGGATTGCAAACGTCCCTTCGTCTGATTTCACGAGGGTATCGAACACCTGGTGAATCGCCCAGTTGTCGCCCCCGGTCATCCCGGGCTGCTGCGGATTGATGCTCGTGGGCGAACGCGCCGCCAGGGCGATCGAGATCGCCTCGTCCTTTGCATGAGCGATGGGAGCCCCCAGCGCCGCAGCCGCTGCAATCGTCGAGGCGTGACCGAGAAACGTTCTTCTGGTTAGTTTCATTATTTTTTCCTCCCTTTTTGTCTTGTTCTGACGTCAGGCGCTGATGGGAATGCTCCGCTTTTTCATCTCGGCCTCGTCGAATTCCATTCCGAGCCCCGGGGCCGTCGGCAATTCGAAGCGGCCATCGATGGGCTCGGACGGGTTCTTCTTGAAGAGCGATCCGGCCCGCTCCCAGTTATCCGCCAATTCGACCGGTTTGCTGAGATGCATGATGGTCGACAGCACATGAATATTGGCGAGGTGGCCGACGGAAGGCTGGGTCTGGTGCGGGACGAGCTCGACGCCGTGAGCATAGGCGACGGCGGCGCATTGCATCAGCCCGGTGATGCCTCCCATCTTGACGATGTCAGGCTGCACCATGCGCACGCCGGCATTGATCAGGTCCTTGAGCCCCTGAAGCGTATAGGTCTGCTCGCCGGCGGAAACGGTGATGTCGAGGCGCTGGGCGACCTCGCCCATGGCAGCGACATGGTAGTGCTGCACGGGCTCTTCGAACCACGTGTAGCCAAGGTCTTCGAGCGCCCGGCCGACCCGCATCGCGCCGCCGACCGAATAGCCGTTATTAGCGTCGAACCCGAGCACGAACTGATCGCCCAGCGCCTTGCGGACAGCCTTGGCCTTGGCAATGTCGCCGGGAATATCGACGTCCTGCCTGGTCCGGTCGCCGTCCCAGCGGATCTTCACCGCCGCGGGCCGCTCCTTCTCCACCCGCCGCATGACGACTTCGACAACCTGATCAACCGTGCGCCAGGCATTGCCCCCAACGGAGGCATAGCAGGGTAGAGCCGTGCGCCAGGCCCCGCCGAGTAGCTTGTAGACAGGCTGGCCGAGCAGCTTTCCTTTGAGATCCCAGAGCGCGATGTCGAGCGCTGCGAGCGCGCCCGTTGTGGCCCCTTCCGGCCCAAGTTTGATGCACTTGTGGAACAAAGTGTCCAGCAGGACGGCATGATCGAGAGCATCCTTCCCGATCAGGGCCGGCGCCATGTCGTTGGCGATGATGACTAGCGAAGCCAGGCCGCCTTGCATGGGCGAGGCTTCACCCAGGCCGTATTGACCATCCTCAGTCTCGATCCGGACGAACGCGCTTCGCGCCCCCTTTGCAGACGCACCCCAATCAACCTGGAACGTCTCTACCTTGGCAATCTTCATTATGCCCCCCTTGGTACGTTAGACCCACCTGATTATCGCAGGGCGCTCATCAGCTCACTGCGACCTATTTAGTCTCACTGAATACGAGGATGGCGTCGCGCGAACCCACTCTGCTTGGTAGCGTCGAACGGAGCCGATAGATCCACCCTAGGCCGTCGATCGGTGCCGCCCATGACGCTTTCCAGTTTGCCCGCGCCCCGCAACCCGTTGGAGAGGTCGCGTGTTCAGACATTAAAATCGGCCCGTTCTCGGTGTCGTTGGCCAGGCGGGTCGCCTCCTACTTGGCTGGGAACGTAGAGATCGGCGCAGTGCGACCGAAGAACCGTCGTTTCAAATGGCTGCATCCACCGGAACCCCACTCAGCACGGTCGGTTGATAGTAAAAGCCACCGCTCGCACCTGTCAGAACTGTTCAACTCTCGAGATGATCCGGGTCGTTGCCCGGCAGCCGCGGGATCAACTCGTCGATCGAGCGTTGAATATGCGCACGCATCAGCCGACGCACGGCAGTCGCATCGTTGCGCGCGCAGGCCTCGATGATCGCCTCGTGCTCGGGCACCATTGCGGCAAGGCGGTGGTCGGGGAAGCCGAAGCGGCGTCGCGTCGCTCCAACGAATGCATTGTGCTGATCGAGCAGAACCAGCGCGGATCGGTTCGGGCGGATCGACAGGATGCTGGTGTGGAAAGCGCCGTTGGTCGAAGAGATCGCCGCCGAATTGCCCTGGCCGATCGCGGCGGCATAATCCTTATGGATAGCCCAGAGTGCGTTGATGTCGCTAACGGTTGCAACCGCCGCGCTGTAGCCGGCCAGAGGCGGTTCAAGAGCAAGGCGGATCTCGAATAATTCGCGGATGAAGGCCCGTTCGATCGAACGAACCCGCGCGCCCCGGTTCGGTAGAATTTCAATCCAGCCCTCGCCTTCGAGCTGCCCAAGCGCCTCGCGGATCGGCGCGGGGCTCGTCCCGTAGCGCTGCACCAGCGCCGCCATTTTCAAATGTTCAGACGGCGCGAAGGTCCCGGCAACTATGTCGGCGCGGATGGCCTCGCGCAGCCGCTGATACGTCGTCGCCTGCATGAAGGGCACGATTCGGCTGGCGGGGGCCGGTGCGTCCGTCATCTCGGCGCTCTCATCGTCGATTCCACCGCCCGCCTGATCGCCGCCCGTTCGTGAAACGCAATGCGGGTTGATGCAACCCGTGCGACGCAATCAGCCTCATTCGGACGTCTTGACATTCGCCGCCTTCTGCGAAGTTATAGATATTATATAATCTGACGAAGCCGAAGATGTCCAGCCAGCCTGGGCCTCGCGACCCGGACCCTGGGTCACAACCGGCCGTGCCAAGGGATTGGAAGCGAGCACCATGGACGTGCGGCTACTGGACAAGACGCAAGACGGAGCCGAACCAGGTCCTCGCGCGAGCGAAATCGTCCGTGTCGAAATTTGGATATTCAGTTATCCGATGGTCGGAGTCGGACCCGGCGGCATCGACGTGACCGGCGCGAAGTCCGCGCGCACTCGCCTCGCAGTGCGAATGGAAACGCGGGACGGCGCGCGGGGCGCCTATGTCGGCGGCCAGGCGAACTCGCTGGCCCAGGCCGCGGCCTGCGCCCGCGCTGTGCTCGGCCTCGACGTCTTCGCCCGCGAACGGGCCTATGAGCGTGTCCGCCGCCAGCTCCGCAAGGAAGACCGCATGGGCGCTGGCGTGATCGACATCGCGATGTGGGATCTGGCGGGCCATCGACTGGGCCTGTCGGTCAGCCAAATGCTCGGCGGCGGCAAGACCCGCCTCCCCGCCTACGCCTCGACCTGGTTCGGCGGCGAGGGTGGCGGCCTCACGACGCCCGAAGCCTTCGCCGACTTCGCCGAGGAATGTTACGAGCTCGGCTACCGCGGATTCAAAATGCATGGCTGGACCGACGGCAGCCCGACGCGCGATGCCGCGGCCGTGCGTCTGCTTGGCCAGCGCATCGGCGACAGGATGGCGCTGATGCATGACGCTGCCTGCCATCTGCGCAGCTTTGCCGACGCGCTCGAAGTCGGCCGGGCCTGCGATGACGCCAATTTCTTCTGGTACGAGGATCCCTATAGCGACGGTGGTCTTGCCGCCCACGCCCACCGGCGGCTGCGCGAGATGCTGAAGACGCCTCTCCTGCTCGGAGAGCATGTGCGGGGGTTGGAATCCATGGCGACGCTGACAATCGCCGACGGCACCGATTTCGTGCGCGCCGACCCCGATTTCGACATCGGTATCACCGGAACGATGAAGATCGCGCATTTTGCCGAGGCGCTCGGCCTCGATGTCGAGTTGCATGCGCCAGGACCCGCCCACCGGCACTGCATGGCGGCGATCCGCAACACCAATTTCTACGAACTGTCGATGGTCGGGCCGTCCCGAGGCAATTTCAATGCGCCGGTCTACACCTGCGGCTATTCCGACGATCTCGACAGCGTCGGTGCTGATGGATGCTTTCCGGTGCCCGGAGGGCCCGGTCTGGGGGTGAGCTACGACTGGGACTACATCACCCGCAATGCCAAATCGCATGTCGTGATCGAGTGAGGGCGCCATGCTGAGCGTAGAAGACACGGCAAGCGCCGCCCGCGACGTCCTCGGTTCGGCGGCCACGCGGATCCGCCGGATCGACGTCATTCTGTTCGCGCAGGACATGGAGAACGTCGCCTTCGATGTCAGCCCGAGCGGCATCGACATGCCAGGCGTGCGAACGACACGCAAACGCATCGCGGTCCGCATCGAAACCCAGGACGGCGCGCGCGGCGAATATGTCGGCGGGCGTACGGACACCGCCCCGCAGACCCATTTCATCGCCAAATGGATCATCGGGCGGGACTGCTATGCCCGTGAGACGATCTACGAAGACATTCGCCGCTGGTTGCGCAAGGAAGACCGGATCGGCGGCTGCCAGATCGACAACGCCCTCTGGGACCTCGCCGGCAAGCGCACCGGCCATTCGGTCAGCGATCTGCTCGGCGGCCATCGCGGCAAGCGCCTGCCGGCTTACGCATCGACCTGGTTTGGTGGCGATGGCGGTGGTCTGGCCACGCCCGAGGCCTTCGCCGAATTCGCCGAGGAATGCCACGGCCTGGGGTATCGCGCCTTCAAGATGCACGGCTGGACCGATGGCGGTTGGCGGCGTGATGCCGCCGCGATCCGGCTTCTCGGTCGGCGTGTCGGCGGGCGCATGAAGCTGATGCACGATTCAGCCTGTCACCTGAAGACCTTCGCCGACGCCCTCGCCTGTGGCCGTGCCTGCGATGAGGCCGGCTTCTTCTGGTACGAGGATCCCTATAGTGACGGCGGGCTTGCTGCCCACGCCCATCGTCGCCTGCGCGAACTGATCAAGACGCCGATCCTGCTTGGCGAGCACGTGCGCGGGCTGGAAGCCATGGCGACACTCACTCTCGCCGACGGCACCGACTTCGTGCGGGCCGATCCCGATCTCGATATCGGCATCACCGGCACGATGAAGGTCGCCCATTTCGCCGAGGCGCTGGGCCTCGATGTCGAGCTCCACGGCAATGGTCCGGCACATCGCCACGCCATGGCCGCCATCCGAAACACGAACTTCTATGAATTGGCCATGGTCGGGCCGTCGCGCGGCCAGGCTGTCGGCACGTTCTATACCGACGGATATTCCGACAAGCTCGACGCGGTCGCCTCAGACGGCTGCTTCGTCGTGCCCGACGGTCCAGGCCTCGGCGTCACCTATGACTGGGATTTCATCGAGAAGCACAAGGTCAGCCACAGCGTCTTCGAATGAGCGCGGCCGAAAGAGCCCGCCATTCCCACAGGAGGAAATCATGACACGCATCACACGACGCTCAGTCGTCGCGAGCGCCCTGAGCATGGCCGGCCTCAGTGCCGTGTCGCACAACGGCGCAGCCTTCGCGCAGGGCGCGACCGACACGCTGACGCTGCGGCTCCAGGCCCGCGACCTCGGTTCGATCGATCCAGCCCTGACCAAGACGGGCGACGACGAGACGATCGTGCTCCAGGTCTTCAACTCGCTGGTCAATACCAAGCGCGGCACCATGGACATCGAGCTGGCGGCGCTTCAGCCGGAGCTCGCGGAACGATGGGAGGTCTCTTCCGACAAGAAGGTCTGGACCTTCTATCTCAAGCCCGGCGTGAAATGGCACCAGGGCTATGGCGAGGTCTCTGCCGATGACGTGAAGTTCTCCTATGAACGCCAACTCGACCCCAAGCTCGGCGGCGTGCACGGCGCCAGCTTCAAGGACATCGACACAATCGAGGTCGTCGATCCGCTGACGGTCCGTTTCGTCCTCAAGGCACCGAACGCGTTCTTTCACGCCTCGGCCCTGACGCCCGGTTTCGGCCGCTACATCGTGCCGCGCAAAGCCGTCGAAAAGCTTGGAGCCGAATTCGGCCGCGCGCCGATCGGCAGCGGGCCGTTCGAATTCGCCGAGTACCGGCCGCAGGAATCGATCGTCCTCAAGTCGAACAAGGATTATTTCCGCGGCGCACCGCCGACCGCGACCCTGCGCTTCCGCTACATCCCGGCCGACAATGCCGCGACAATCGCTTTCATCGGCAAGGAGATCGACCAGACCAGCGGCCCGCGCGAACCGCGTTGGGTTGATCAGATCCAGAAGGCCCGGAGCGATGCCCAGATCAGCATCATGCAGCCCGGGAGCCTGCAATTCCTCCACTTCAACATGAAGATCAAGCCGCTCGACGACGTGCGCGTGCGCCAGGCCATCGCCTATGCAGTCGATCGCAAGGTCTGGAAATCCGTGTTCGGCGTGGTCCACGGCCCGCTGCCCACGATCGTCCCGGAAGAGTTCTACGGCGCCCTGAAGACAGCCGATATCCCCGCCGAGCTTCGCTACGATTACGATCCGATCAAGGCCAAGGCCCTGCTGGCGGAGGCCGGCCACCCCAACGGCTTCAGCATCGAGGCCTTGTCGAGCGAGCGCTCCGACTACAAGCAGAACATGCTGATGGTGCAGGACATGCTGCGTAAGGTCGGCATCGACGTGAAGCTCAAGATCATGGACCATGCGAGCTATCACGCCGCCATCCGAAAGGACGAAGGCACGATCGACATGCTGTCGACGGCGATCGCGCCGACGGCGCCCGCCGTGATCAACGAGTTCCTGCATTCGGCCGCGGCGGTCGGCAAGCCGGCATCGTTGCGCAATTTCTCGCATTACGGCGAGATCGGCGGCAGCGTCGACAAGCTCGTCGACGAGGCCGTCGGGTCGACCGATGTCGACCGGCAGCTGGCGCTGCTCAAGGAGGCCCAACTCCAGATCCTGCGCGACATGCCGGTGCTGCCGCTGCAGACCCAACCCCTGGTCAGCGCGATCCAGGGCCATGTCGACCTCGGCTACAAGCCGCTCAGCGGCTTTGGCCAATACGAATACGCCACGGCGCGGCGCGTAGCCCGCTAGGGCATCGGCCTGAAACCTGGAGAGCGGTTTTCGGGACAGCCGATGCAAACACACGAGGTTGGATCACTGGGCGGATACGACATCCGGACAGATGATCGAGCGCCAGGCGCCGGTGGCTTCATGCCGCCGGGCATGCCCTGAAAGGTTTGCGAGACGATGGGGCGGTTCGTTCTCAAGCGACTGGCCGATGCAATTCTGACCGCCTTCCTGGTCTTCTCCTTCGTCTTCTTCGCCATGCGGCTCCTGCCGGGCGATCCCGTCATCGCCATGCTCGGCGACCGCGCCAATGCCCAGACGATCGAGAATGTCCGCAGGACACTCGGGCTCGACCAGCCGCTCCTCGTCCAATACGGCCGCTTCCTCTGGGGGCTCCTGCATCTAGATCTCGGCCGCTCGCTCGTCAACGGGGTCGACGTCACCGCGACGATGCTGCGGCACCTGCCCTATACGATCATGCTGACGCTCGCCTCGACCGTGGTCGGCATCCTGATCGGCGTGCCCGTGGGCGTCGCCTCGGCGATGCGCCCGAGTGGCGGCGTCGATCATTCGAGCCGGCTCGTCTCGCTGTTCGGCTCGGCCCTTCCGGATTTCTATCTCGGCCTCATCCTGCTCATCGTGTTCGGGCTGAAGCTCGGCTGGTTTCCGCTGCTCGGCGGTGGCGACACGCCCTTCGACCTGCGCTACCTCGTCCTTCCCGCGATGACGCTCGGACTGCTGAAGGGCTGCGGCCTGATGCGCCTCACCCGCACGGCCGTCCTCGACGTCTCGGGCCGCGACTATGTCCGCACGGCTCGCGCGCTCGGCACGCCGGAGCGGGTCGTGGTCTGGAAGCACATCGTGCGCAACGCGCTGATCCCGATCACGACGCAGCTCTCACTCATGATCGTCGCCACGCTCGGCGGCACCATTGCGATCGAACTCGTCTTCAACCGGCCGGGCGTCGGGCAACTGCTCGTCGGCGCGGTGACCGCCCGCGACTACAGCCTGATCCAGGGAGGCCTCGTGCTTCTCTCGGTCCTCGTCGTGCTGGTGAACCTTGGAACCGACCTGCTCTACGTGGTCATCGACCCCCGCGTGAAGGGAGCCTGACATGCTCGATCGCGTCTTCCTGGCCATCGCCGCCGCCATCCTGCTCCTGCTCCTGGTCGTCGTCGTGTTCGCCCCCTGGCTCCAGACGCATGACCCGCTGCTGCAGGACTTCGCCGCGGCCGATCAGGGTCTCTCCGCCGCGCATTGGCTGGGTGCCGACGAATATGGCCGCGATATCTTCTCTCGCCTGATCGAGGGAGCGCGCCTGTCGATTACGATCGGGGTGGCCGCGCCGATGCTGGCCGCCCTTGTCGGCATCAGCCTGGGCACGGCGTCGGCCTTCTTCGGCGGCTGGGCCGAGGCGATCGTCACCCGCCTCACCGACATGATGATGTCGTTCGATCCGCTTCTGCTCGGCGTGCTGATCGTCGCCTTGCTCGGACCCGGCGTGCAGAATCTGTCGATCGCCATCGCGGCAGCGCTCGTACCGTCATTCATCCGCCTCTCGCGGGCCTCGGCGCTGTCGGTCAAGCGGGAGGCCTATGTCGACGCATCGATCGCCATGGGGCGCGGCAAGTTCGGCACCATTGGAATGCATGTCCTGCCCAACATCGCTGGCCCCCTCATCGTCATGCTGACGATCTGGATCGGCTCGGCGATCCGCCTCGAGGCATCGCTCAGCTTTATCGGGCTCGGTGCCCAGGCTCCGGCCCCGTCATGGGGGAACATGGTGCGCGAGGGTGTTGCCGACATCTTCGGCTCGCCACTACCGGCCCTATTTGCGGGGCTCGCGATCACGCTGACGGTCCTGGCCTTCAACATCCTCGGAGACCGCTTGCGCGACCGCCTCGATCCCGACCGGGTGACCGGGCGATGACGCCGCTGCTCTCCATCCGCGACCTCCAGGTCTCCTTCGGCGCGAAAAACGGCCCGGTTCAGGCGCTCCGCGGCGTCGATCTCGATCTGCACGCTGGCGAGTGCCTCGGCCTCGTCGGTGAATCCGGCTCCGGCAAAAGCCTGACCGCGCTGGCAGCGCTTGGCCTGCTGCCGGAAGCCGCCACCGTCACGGCCGGCCGCGTCATGTTCGATGGGCAGGATCTCCTGACCCTGCCGCGCCAGTCACTCGATGCGATCCGCGGTCGCCGCATCGGCATGATCTTCCAGGAGCCGATGACGGCGCTCAACCCGATCATGACCGTGGGCGAGCAGATCGGCGGGCCGCTGCGGCGGCATCTCGGTCTCTCCCGCGCAGTTGCACGCGCCCGCAGCATCGAGCTTCTGAGCCTCGTCGGCATTCCTGCGCCCGACAAGCGCGCCGCCGCCTATCCGCACGAATTGTCCGGTGGCATGCGCCAGCGCGTCATGATCGCGATGGCACTCTCCTGCGATCCGCAGGTCCTGATCGCCGACGAGCCGACGACCGCGCTGGACGTCACCATCCAGGCGCAAGTGCTCGACCTGCTGCGACGGCTGCGCCAGGAACTGAATCTTGCCGTGGTCATCATCACCCATGATTTCGGCGTGGTGGCCGAACTGACCGACCGTGTCGCGGTGATGTATGGCGGCCGGGTCGTCGAGGAGGCGACGGCCCTTCGCCTGTTCGACGCGCCGAGCCACCCCTATTCGGTCGGTCTGTTGGCTGCGACGCCCTCGCTGGAGACACCGTCCGTGCGGCGGTTGCCGACGGTCGGCGGCGCCGTGCCGCATCTGACGGAGATGCCGACGGGTTGCGCCTTCCACCCCCGCTGCCCCGAGCGCTTTGCCCCCTGTGCCGGACAGGCACCGCCGCTCGAACCGGTGGAAGACGGCCACAGGGCCGCATGCTGGGCGCGGCAGAGCACCCGGCTGGCAGCCCACCGAGCGGCAGCGATGAGCGCGGACGCAAACACATGAGCGAACCACTCCTGCGCCTCGAGGGCTTGCAGAAGATCTTTGGCAGGGCCGCTGGCGGCATTCGGGCTGTCGACGGCGTGTCGATCGATCTCCATGCCGGCGAGACGCTCGCCCTGGTCGGCGAATCCGGCTGCGGCAAATCCACCCTGGCGCGGCTCGTGCTGCGCCTGGCCGATCCGACCGCGGGGCGTATCCTGTTCGAGGGGCAGGACATCGCCGGCCTGTCGCAACCGCGCATGAAGGCCATCCGCCGCGATCTGCAGTTCATTTTCCAGGATCCATTCTCGTCGCTGGACCCGCGCATGCGAGCCGGATCGATCGTGACGGAGCCGCTCGCAGTGCATGGCCTCGTCTCGCAGCGGGGCGAACGGACCAGCGCGGCGGTGCGCCTGCTGGAGGCGGTCGGGCTCAGTGCCCGCCATGTCAGCCAATGGCCGCGCCAGTTTTCAGGCGGGCAGCGCCAGCGCCTCGGCATCATCCGTGCCTTCGCGATGCGGCCCAAACTCATCGTCGCCGACGAACCAGTCTCGGCTCTCGACGTATCCGTGCGCTCCCAGGTCATCAACCTGCTGCAGGATCTCCAGGACGAGCAAGGCACCGCCTATCTCTTCATCTCGCATGACATGGCGAGCGTGAAACATATGGCGAGCCGCGTGGCCGTGATGTATCTCGGCCAGGTCGTCGAAATCGCACCGAAGACCACCTTCTTTTCGGCCCCTCAACACCCCTACAGTCATGCACTGCTCTCGGCAGTGCCGATTTCGCACCCAGCAAAAGTCCGGGACCGGATCCTGCTGCCGGGCGATCCACCGAGTCCCGCCGCGATCCCCAAGGGATGTCGCTTCCATCCGCGCTGCCCGATTGTGCAACCCCGCTGCAGGACGGAGGTGCCAGAGGCGCGACCGGTCGGCGAAGGGCATCTGGTGGCCTGCCACTTCGCGTCTCCTTGGCCGCTCGGCGGCGGTGGCGGACGCCCACAATAAGATCGTTGAGTTGGAATTTGCCTGTAAGAAAACGGCGACGTTGGCTGTGAACTGCCTAGGATGCCTCGGAGTTGCCCGTGACGCTGACCAAGATCCATTCAAGTGACAGACTTAGTCTGTCGCAAGATAGGCGGTAGCCGCCGCTTCCAACGCTCACCCGCAGGCAGAGCCCCGCTATTCCCGTAGCGCCGGCGCACTTTTGGAACTTCGGACGATACTCCCCCCGGGTCCGCGGTGAGCGCGTTCGATGCCTCAGGTGCCTGAACGAAATCTTCTGGATCGTCACGCTTCGGTGTCGATCTCTCGATCGACGGCATTTCTATCAGTTCCGGGGCGGGAGCTTTTGCGAGCGCGGGCAGAATCCGCTGAGCCTTCGCAGGTTCAGGCGAGTCCGGGGTGACCGACTTGGGTAATCGCTGCGGATCGGTCTGCTGCGATCCGGGCTCTTGTTCGTTCGCGGAGACCTTCAGATCTAGGGTACCCCAAATAGATGGGTGCGGCTTTCTTTGGACGCGGCGCGCTTGTTTAAATTCAACGGTGAAAGGCTTCTTGGGCGGCTTCATTGCTTTAGATGTCGCTCGATACTTTCATTGCCCGAATTGGGCTTGCAGGGATTACCGATGTCTACGGTTATCCCTGTCGCCGGTCCAGATGCTTCGCAGGTACGCCGAGGCTCGATCGCACCTTGCCAAGAAGATGGGGCTTGGTCAGCAAAGGCGGAAGCGCTCACGGGCTGCCTAACAGCCGTCGAAATCGGAATGTGCCATCAATCAAAAGCCGCTCGGCGGAAAACATCGGGCGGCTTTTAATTTTCAAACTTTAAGGTTAGCCGCAGACTCTTTGCCACTGCGACGGTCGGGCTCCAAATCATAGGTGACCTTCTGACCTTCAGCTAAACCCCGAAGACCAGCGCGCTCCAAGGCAGTCGCATGGACGAAAACATCCTTACCACCTGTGTCCGGAGCGATGAATCCATAACCTTTGGTTTCGTTGTACCACTTGACCGTTCCATTCGCCATTTTTGTCCCTATCGCTTTATTGTGACAACCCAACAAAGCGTAAAGTACCCCTCACCTTTTGCAAAGCGTCAGTTTCAATCACTTTTTCTGACGTTTATCTGTGCGTTGTGAGCGGATTTTAACCGACACCTCTAAGGTTGCTTTAACCTGTGGTTTGCCCTCTGAATTATTGCTTCGCTCAGCGGGTTTTGGTGTGCCAATATCGCCTTTTTGTAGCAATTGGCTCGCAATAACAAATCAATGACTACAAAGAACAAGCGGCAATTCGCGGCGGTGTGTTAGCGAAGCTGCAGAATCTATGCGTTTCGTAGCCGTCTGCGACAGAAGTACCTGTGTTCAACATGTTCTCCCGAAAGCTGCGAACTTCGAAGCCAGGCATGGTCGCTACTCGCCTGGAAGACTTCCTCGACATGATCACCACGGCAGCTTCGATTAGCGCCAAACTTGGTGGCGGCGCTGACCGCATGGTCGAGAACAAATTGGCATTCCACGCTGCTATTTGGGCAGCTGCGGATGCCTATGGGCAACTGCTCGGTGCCTCAATAGAAGAGACCACTGAGGGTGTTCAGCTGTATCTCAGTCGCTACGGCGACGCAGAAGAGACGCTCAAGACGATGCTAATGAGTTTTATGCTGCCCGAATTCGCTCCGTTGGTTCGGGCTACTGGCGAAGCGATCTTTGCAATCCGCGCCGAGGCTTCAGATAACGGCCTGGAACTGCGTCGCTTGACGGAGCTGGCGGAGCTAATCGCCGATTTCAAAGCGTGCCCTCAGCGCGCCAACTGATCCAAGCCCTCCACGAATACCTGCAGATTTTCGCGAATACGCCACGGATTTTGAAAATACCCTCGAAAAAATCTTGAATTATTAACCATACTTCGGCCATCCTCGCCAAATTATCCGCTGCGAATCGGAGTTTACCATGCGCGTTTTATTAATTGAGGACGACGCATCGATCGCGCAGAGCATCGAGATGTTTCTCAAGCTGGAGAACATCGAAGTCACCAAGACAGCCTATGGAGCCGATGGCTTCGCCCTCGCTCAGGCGGCGCCGTTTGACCTGATAATTCTGGATCTCGGTTTACCAGACATGCCAGGAATTCAGGTGCTCACGAAACTCCGAGCATCATCCATCAACACTCCTCTGATGATCCTCTCGGGTATCAATGAGGTTCAACAGAAGGTCCGTTCGCTGATTGCAGGGGCGGACGACTACCTGACAAAGCCATTCCACCGAGACGAATTTCTTGCACGCCTGCGGACTTTGGAGCGTCGCTGCAACGGGACCGAAAACCGCACGGTCCGGGTCGGAGACCTCTGCATCGATCTGGATTCAAAAACGGTTGACGTCGCCGGGAAGCCCGTTCGTTTGACTGGCAAGGAATATGAGATCGTTGCGTTCTTGGCGAGCCGCCGTGGGTTCACCCTGTCAAAGGAAATGATCCTCAATCACCTTTACGGTGGGATGGACGAGCCCGAGCTCAAGATCGTGGACGTCTTCATCTGCAAGGTGAGACGGAAAATCGCAGATGCATCGGGCGGAGCGAACTACATCGAGACGGTTTGGGGACGCGGCTACATGTTGAACAATGCCGAGCCATCCCTCCAAATGGTTTCCTAAGGCCGATTCTCTGCTGTCTACGCGGATAGCTTGTCTCGGTCGCGCGGGCAGCTTGGCCCGGCTGAGCTGACGCCGGGCGCGCTTCAGCGACTCGCATCGGTGTCGCGGCTCACCTCCATGCCAACCACCTTGCCGAGTTCTCTGCCAGTGATCGGTTGCAGATTGGCGAAACTGAATCTGAGTCAGTGGCAGGCCAGCGGTTGGTTGCGGCCGGGGCGCAGAAGATCGCCGATGCCGTGCGCGACGCCACGCAGCACGACAAGCTCGGCCTCAACACTTTCTCGGGCTCCGGCATGTCAATTGCCTTTGCGAAAGGTCGCGGCGAGGCAGCGTGTTATCGATACGCGATTGGCGGAGATTTATATTGGCGTTACATCGTCATTCGACAGCAACTCACGGTTTAGTTGTTGGACCGACGGTAATCGCCAGCCGTCATGCTTCATGTTTGGCCTCGACAACCTTGTGTTTTCGGGCAATTCCTTCCCGGCGGGTCTTCGGATACGCGCATCCGGCGGCTCAAAAGATGCAATCTTCGGGGGATGCGACTATGGCGGCCGGAAACGTGAAATGGTTCAATACTGAGAAGGGGCTCGGGTTCATTCAGCCTTCGGATGGCGGCAAGGACGTGTTTGTACATATCGCGGCCGTGAAAGAGGCTGGCATGATGACTCTGACAGAAGGGCAGAAGGTAGCGTTCGATTTGAAGACCGAGCGCGGTAAAACAGCCGCAGGCTCGCTCCAACTCCTCTGATCACTCCAAGCCTCGCAGTAAGGGGCGAGCGGGTAGTAATTCAAAGCCTCTTGCGGGCTTCAGCGCCCGTGGGAACCCGAGAGCCACTTCAAAAACGCGGGCGCGCCGAATTGAAGTCCAGCTGGTATTTGCGCATCTCCTTGGTGTCGTCGCGCACTCGAATGCCGCAATCGAGATACTGCTGGTGTAGGCGCTTCAACGCCGTACGGTCCAGCCGCACGCCGAGCCCGGGTCCATCCGGCGGCGCAAGCGAGCCGTTCTCGATCTGGAGCTTGCCGCCCTCAATCACCTCCTCGACCTGCCACGGGTAGTGTGTGTCGCAAGCATAGGCGAGGTTGGGGATCGTTGCGCCGACATGAGTCATCGCTGCCAGGCTGATGCCCATATGAGAATTCGAGTGCATCGAGATCCCGAAGCCGAAGACACGGCCGAGATGGGCCAGATGCTGGGTGGCGCGCAGGCCACCCCAATAATGGTGGTCGGACAGAACGACCTGAACGGCATTCAGGCGTATCGTTTCGGGAATATGCCCGAAGGCGATCGTGACCATGTTGGTGGCGAGCGGCATCGGCGCGAATGTCGCGACCTGCCCCATCTCAGTGAGCGTCCTTGTCGGGTCTTCGAGATATTCGAGCAGCCCGACCAACTGCGGCATCACCCGCCGCGTCGTCTCGACCGACCAGCCGCCATTGGGGTCGATCCGCAGCGGGTGGTCCGGAAACGCCTTGCGCAGGTGCCGGAGCGTCTCGATCTCGAAATCGGGTTCGAACACGCCGGCCTTGAGCTTGATTGAGCCGAAGCCGAATTCCGCCACCATCCGGCGCGCCTGCTCGACCATTTGTTCATGGCTGAGCGCCTCGCCCCAATCATCGGCAGGATAGCCTGGATCATCCTTGTGCCGTTCGAACTTGTAGAACAGATAGGCGCTGTAGGGCACGCGGTCACGCAGCTTGCCGCCGAGCAGGTCGTAGAGCGGCCGGCCGGTGAGTTGGCCCTGCAGATCGAGGAAGGCGACTTCGAAGGCGGAGAGCGCCGAGGCGCGGGCCTTGTCGCCTGCGGGTGCAAAGGTTTGGCCGGGGGCCGGATTATCGCCCACCGCAGCATAGACGACCTGCGTCAAGCCATTCAGGTCGAACGGGTCGAGACCGATTAGCCCCGCCTTCGCCTTGTCGAGATTGGCCAGCGTCTCCAGATCGCCATAGCTCTCCCCGAGCCCGACATGGCCCTCCGCGGTTTCGACCTCGATGATGCTGCGCAGGGCCCAGGGTTCGTGCACGCCGTTGACGTTGAGGAGCGGCGGGTCGCGGAAGGCGATCGGAGTGACACGGACATCGGTGATGCGCATCGGGGGCCTCGGCTGCACGGGGGGAGTTGGAATGATCGCGGTCAAACGGGCGCGGCGTCTCAGACACCCGCTGCGGGTGGGGGAACCGGGGCACCGGCATATTCAAGCGAGCAGAAGCCGCCACCTTGAAAATACAGCGCAGGCGGCTCATGGGTCAGCTCGGCTTCCCCAGCCATGGCCTCCTCGGCATAGTCGTCGGCACGGTCCTTGGGCCGGTAGCCCAGCCCATATGCGACCGCATTGTCGTACCATCCGCCGGCATTGTCGGAGACACCGTAGACAATAGTGTTGTGGATGTCGGGATGCTCCAGCCCGATCAGGCAGAGCTGGGCAAGATCGCGCCCACTGATCCAGATCTTGAGCGTACGGGCGCTGGCGGGAATGTCGGCGGCATTGCCGATCCGCACATGCATGCTGCGGATACCGTACTTGTCGGCATAGAGGGCGCCCACTGCCTCCCCCCAGCACTTGCTGAGCCCGTAGCGTCCGTCTGGTCGCGGCAGGACCCTCTCGTCGATGCGCTGATGCCTGGGATAGAAGCCGACGGCGTGGTTGCTCGAGCCGAATACGACGCGGCCTACGCCTTGACGTCGTGCCGCTTCATAGACGTTCCAGGTGCCGACGACATTTGTCTGCAAAATGGACTCGAACGGCGCTTCGCGCACGACGCCCGCCATGTGGATCACCCCGTCCATGCCCATCATCGCCCGCTCGACGGCGCCGATGTCGGCGATATCGACCTGCACGGCTTCCTCGTTGGCCGCGAGGCTGGCCGGGGCGACAGTGTCCAGAATGCGGATGCGGGCGAAGCGGCTGCCGAGTTCCTGGCGCAGTTTTCGCCCAATATTGCCGGCGCCGCCCGTGATCAGCAGGTTGCGAGTGACGGTCGGCTCTTGCTGTTCCATGCGTCTTCTCCCGGCTCTTCTTTTGTAGGTGGGTGCTCCGATGCTTCTCCGGCTCAGCGCAGCAAGGCGGCTCGAAGCCGCCCGTCGAGGGCAAAGACGCTCCCGGATGCCGGAGCCTCGGCAATCTGCTGCGGTGTCAATCCGATCCGGCCGCTTGTAACGTAAAGCAGGTCCCCGCCCCTCCCACCGAAGGTCAGCCCGGTCGGACGCGGCACAGGCAAGGATAAAAGGCGCATGTCGGAACCGTCGCGCTGCAGGCGTGCCAGGCTCCAGCCGTCCCATAGCGCGACCCACAGGTAATCCGGCTCTTCCAGGGTCAGGGCCATGGGGCGCCCGTGCAGGGCATCGACGCGTGCGACCAGCCCCAGGCTCCCGAGTCTGTTGCCCGTCCTGATCGGGAAGCGGATGATATCGCCGGCCTCCCTGAGCGCGACGTAGAGATGGCGCCCAGGCGCGTCGATCAGCATGTCGGTGGGTGTGGCCGGCAGTTCCACTTCAAGTACGGGGGTCCCGTCAATCAGGCGATAGAGCCCGGGGCGGCTTTGCGGACTCGGCGTTTCTCCAACCCCGAGCCAGATTTGTCCGTCCGGCCCGTGGCAAGCGCAGGTGATGCGGGGAAGCAATTCCAGCGAAAGCGCCGGGCTCAGATCGGTCAGGCGCGCGTCCCGGTCGACGGCCATCGCGCCCTTTTCCGTCGCCACGAACCAACGCCCCTCGCCGATCGAGCTCAGGGCCAGCACCGGCGAGGTGAATTGGGCCATCACCTCGGACCGGGGTGGCGCCGCAGGTTCCTCGACGCGAGAGCGCATGATGGCGGGCGCCAGTGCGTCCAACCAAAGCAGCGAGTTCGTCGCCCCGTCCCAACTCGGCGACTTTCCCAGGAATGAGCGCCCGTTGTAGGCCAGTGGCACCTGCGCGATATCGGGCCGGGCTCGTGGGCGCATACCTCCGTGCCGCTTCACGACCTCGCCAAGGCGCCTGGCCGCGGCCGCGACCTCAGGTCCGAGCTGATTAACCCGCTCCAGCGTCATCCGATAACAGGGGCCCGACACGGTGAATGCACCGAGCGGCACGCCGCTCTCGCCGGGCACGGAGGCACTGACGCAGCGAATACCCTCCATGAACTCTTCGTCGTCGATGGCATAGCCGCGCAGTTGGAACACATCGAGCTGCGAGCGAAGCTGGGCCGGGTCCGTGATCGTCCGATCCGTGACGCGCTCGAAGCTCATGCGGCCAATCAGGGCCTCCCGCTCGTCCGGCGCCAGCGCCGCCAGGTGCGCCTTGCCCATTCCCGAGCAGTAAAGCGGCCGCAGGCTCCCCAATGGCGCGCCCGTGCTGATCGGATAAAGGCTTAGGATCTTCTGGATGATGATCATGTCTGCGCCGCCGGGCGCGGCGAAATAAACGGTTTCACCGCTGAGCTCGTGAAGCCAGCGGAGTTCCGTCATGGCGAGCATCGGCAGATCCGGGATCGGCCAGACAGCCTGAGCGTATTCGAGAAACTTGAAGCCCGGGAAATATCCCTGCCCGCTGGCGTCGATGCGCACCAGCCCACGCTGCTGCAGCGTATTGATGATGCGATAGACAGTGCTGCGCGGAAGGCCCAACTCATCGGCCAGAGTCTGCGCGCGGTGCTCGCCAGGCGCAGAGGCGATCAGGTCGAGCAGGTTCAGCGCCTTGCCGACGAGCCTGGTGCCTCGCACCTCGATGAGAGATTCGCCGCGCCGCCCCTCTTCGTCCGGCACGATATCCTGCTCGAGGCTGGTGGCATGATTGCGCATGAAACGGAGGCGGGCCTGTCGAACCGGGCTGATGCGGCGGGGCTCAGCTTACGCAGACGTACAAGCGCCTGCAATGGCTCAGTATCACGATGTAAGAAACTTCCATGCTGCAACTGCGAAATGGCCGATACTTTTATACATAGTAAGAATGCTCGTTGACAGTGCGTCGCACCAATCCTAGCCTTCCCTTCAAGATCGGGGACATCCCGACAGGTATTGGGGACGAAACGTGACAATGGCGGACGCAACGGCGGCACAGTTCCGTTCTGCGGAGACCTCGCCGTCTGTCTGCCCTCTCGCGGCGGGACCGATGAGAGCGGCGGTGCGGCCGTTGGACGGCGGGCGCATAGCGTCCCTCTGGCGCGAGGGACCCAACGGCCTGCGCAGCGACGTTCTGGTGCCAATGCCCGCTGCGGGATTCGATCCCGCATATTGGCCGAAGGCGGGCAGCTACCCGCTCGTACCCTTTTCCAATCGCGTCCGCGATGCCGCCTTCCGCTTCGGCGAAACCCGGGTCGCGCTCGTGCCGCACCCGGCCGCGGCTCCGCACGCACTGCACGGCTTCAGCCAGACGCGGCCCTGGACCGTGATGCGGCACGCGAGCGCGGAGATCGAGCTGCACTATCGCTTCGAGCCTCAAGATGATCTGGCGGGATGGCCCTGGGCGTTCGAGGCCGTCCAGCGCATGGCGCTCGATCCCTCGGGCCTGACCCACGAGATCTACGTCGAGAGCCATGCGGTCTCGCCGATGCCGGTCGGCTTGGGCATTCACCCCTTTTTCGCCGTGTCCCAGGGCGACCGCATCACGTTCAACTGCGAAGCCCTTTGGGATCAGGACGCCGATGGCTGCGGCCAGCAGCTCCACTCGCTCACTGGCCGCGACCGGCACTACGATTCGCCTCATGGCGGCGAGGCCACCACGGCCTATTATTCTGGCTGGGACGGGGGCGCCTCAATACATCGCCGGGACGGCACACGGATCCTCATCCAGGCCAGCGCTCCTCTCGACCACCTCGTCTTCCATGTCCCGGCCGGCGGCAGCTATCTCTGCCTGGAGCCGGTCAGCCATGTCGCTGATGCCTTCAATCTCGCGGCAGCGGGACATTCTGGAACTGGGATGCGCGTGCTCGACCCCGGCGCAACCATCTCGGCGAAAGTGAGGATCGGACTCGCATGACGTGAACAGGTGGCCGCGCCACCACGCCTCGACCCTCAGCTACACGGCCAACAGGCCGGCAACATCTCAATCCGGGAGGATGGCATGAGCAGGGATACGCAAAGAGGACCACACCGGCGCCGCGGACTGGACCGCCGCGATATGCTGAAAGGGCTTGCCGGCGCCACCGCGCTCTCGACGCTGCCCCACGCCGCCTTCGCCCAAACCGCCAAGGAGGCGCCGGCCCTCGCAAAGCTGGCCTCGGAGGGCAAGCTGCCGCCGCTGGCCGAGCGCGTCTCTGCCAACCCGCTGGTAATCAAGGTCGACAAGGTCGGCCGCTACGGCGGCTCGCTCCGGCGCGGCCTGCGCGGCTCCTCCGACCATAACGGAATTCTGCGCATGGTCGGCAACCAGGGCTTGGTGCGCTGGAACCTTGCTTTCACCGAGGTCCTGCCGAACGTCGCCGACAAATGGGAGGTCAACGCGGACTCGACCGAGTTCACCTTCTACCTGCGCAAGGGCATGAAATGGTCTGACGGCAAGCCCTTCACCGCAGATGACATCGTCTTCTCGATCGAGGACTGCGCCAAGAACACCGAACTCTATAAGTCCGCCCCCTCGCCGATCGTCATCGACAACAAGCCGGGCACGGCGACCAAGGTCGACGAGACGACGGTCAAGTTCACCTTCGCCAGCCCCTACGCGCTGTTTCTCGAGATGATGGCGACCCCGCTAGGACAACACCCGACGCTGTTCGCCAAGCATTACTGCAGCCAGTTCCACCCGAAATACAATTCCGGCGTGGCGGAGTTGGTCAAGGCGGCGAACCTGTCCGACTGGGGAACGCTGTTCCGCAACAAGTGCGGCGATATCGAGATTCCATCGCGCTGGGGCAATGCCGACAAGCCGACGCTCGACCCCTGGGTCATCAAGGAGCCCTATACCGGCGGCGCCACGCGCGTCGTGATGGAACGCAATCCCTATTTCTGGCAGGTCGACACTGCCGGTAACCAGCTGCCCTATATCGACAGGCTCAGCTTCAGCATCTCGCAGGACGTCGAGTCGCTGATGCTGGATGCGATTTCCGGGCGCCTCGACATCCAGGAGCGCCATCTCGACACGCTCCAGAACAAGCCGACCCTGTCGCAGAACATGCAGAAGGGCGGCTACCGCCTGATCGAGTTGATCAGCTCCTCGTCGCAGCAGGTTCAGATCTATCTGAACATGACGCACAAGGACGCCAAGATGCGCGAGATGTTCGCCAACAAGGAGTTCCGCAAGGCGCTCTCGTTGGGCATGGACCGCAAGGAGATCATCGACCTCGTCTATCTCGGCCAGTCGCAGCCGCATCAGACTGGGCCCCGCCCCGGCCATCCCTGGTATCACGCCGGCTTGTCCGAGCAGTTCACCAGCCACGACCCAGCCCAGGCCAACGCCATTCTCGACAAGCTCGGCTACGCCAAGAAGGATGCCAACGGCATCAGGCTGCGACCGGACGGGCAGAGGGTCTTCTTCGCCATCGACGTGATTCCAACGCTGTATCCCGATGAGGTCGATGCGCTCGAACTGGTGAAGCGCCACTGGGCCGAAATCGGCGTCGACATCAAGGTCAACACGATCGAGCGCGCCCTTTACTACACGCGCGGCGACAACAACGACCATGATGCCGCCGTCTGGCCGGGCCCCGGCGGACTCGACCCGATGCTCGACCCGCGTGACTACTTCGCCCAGCACACTCAGGGCTCGCGCTACGCGATTCCGTGGGCGCAATGGTACGTCTCGGGCGGCAAGGACGGCCAGGAACCGCCGGAGGGCCAGAAGCAGCGCATGAAGCTGTTCGACCAGGCGCGCGCCACGGCCGACCTGGAGAAGCGCACCGCGCTGATGAAGCAGGTCTTCGACATCACCGCCGACGCCTTTGAGACCATCGGCATCTGCCTCGCGGTGAACGCCTTCGGCATCTGCAAGAACAACCTACAGAACGTGCCGGCGAAATATCCCAACGCCTGGACCTGGCCCAATCCCGGCCCGGCCCTGCCTCAGCAGTTCTTCTTCGCGACGTGAGCGACGACAGCCCGGCCGCGCCGCGAGCGTGGCCGGGCCGTCTCACCCAACAGGCAGTGCCATGCTCCGCTTCATCGCCAAGCGCCTCCTCTGGATGGTGCCCTCGCTGATCGTCGTCACTTTTCTGTCCTTCGTGCTGATCCAGCTTCCTCCGGGCGACTTCGTCACGACCTATATCGCGACGCTCGCAGCCTCGAACGAAGTGGTCGATCAGAACACGGCGGCCGATCTGAGAATCCGCTTCGGGCTCGATCAGCCGATGATCGTCCAATATTTCAAATGGATCAGCGGCATCGTGCTCAGAGGTGATTTTGGCCTCAGCTTCGAATGGCAACAGCCGGTCAGTGACCTGATCTGGGAGCGGATGGCGCTGACCCTGGTGCTGACTTTCTCGACGCTACTCGCGACCTGGGGCATCGCACTGCCGATCGGCGTGTTCTCGGCCGTCAAGAAGTATTCGATCGGCGACTATATCGTCACCTTCTTCAGCTTCCTCGGCCTCGCCATTCCGAGCTTCCTGCTCGCGCTCGTGCTGATGTATGTCGCAGCCGTCGAATTCGGGCAGGAGGTCGGCGGGCTCTTCTCCGAGCAGTATCTCACGGCCCCCTGGAGCATCGGCAAGGTCATCGACCTGCTGCACCATCTCTGGATTCCCGTCATCATTCTCGCTGTCTCCGGCACCGCCAGCCTGATCCGCGTCATGCGCGCCAACATGCTGGACGAGCTGCACAAGCCCTATGTCACGACGGCGCGCGCCAAGGGCCTCTCGGAATTCCATCTGCTGGTGAAGTACCCGGTTCGCCTGGCCCTCAATCCGTTCATCTCGACGATTTCCTGGCTGTTGCCGAACCTCGTCTCCGGTTCGATCATCGTCGCCATCGTGCTGAGCCTGCCGACGGCGGGGCCTCTCCTGCTCCAGTCGCTGATGAGCCAGGACATGTATCTGGCCGGCGCGTTCGTGCTGCTGATCTGCACGCTCACGCTCATCGGCTCTCTCATCAGCGATATCCTGCTCGCCCTCGTCGACCCCCGCATCAGGCTGGAATAGGTAATGACCGACACCGCCCTTTCATCCGTCGACAGCACCCGGCTGGCCGTTGCCTCGCAATGGCAGCTCGTCTGGTGGGCGTTCAAGCGCCACCATCTTGCCATGGCGGGGCTGATCGTCACGGTGTTTCTTTACATCATCGCCATTGCCCCGGGTTTCTTCGCCATCAATGATCCGTCGCAGCAGAACGCACGGGCGGCATTCCATCCACCGCAGGCTATCCATTTCATCGACAGGGGGGCGGATGGGAGCTGGTCTTTCCGGCCCTTTATCCATCCTTCGGTGTTTAAGCGCGATCCGCAGACGCTCTCAGCGGTCTATAGCGAAGACAAGGCCCGCAAAACCTATGTTACGTTCTTCGGCCAAGGTTTCGAGTACAGGCTGTTCGGGCTGTTCAGCACTACGACCCACCTGATCGCCTCGGAAAACAAGGCCCAGCCGATCTTTCTGCTCGGGACGGATCGGCTCGGCCGCTGCGTTTACAGCCGTATCATCCAGGGCGCCCAGATTTCCCTGTCGGTCGGCCTGGTCGGCGTCCTGCTTTCGCTGACTATCGGCATCCTGCTCGGCGGCATCTCCGGATATTACGGCGGTCGCATCGACTTTGCGGTACAGCGCGTCATCGAGTTCGTGCTGTCGCTACCTAGCATCCCGATCTGGCTCGCGCTGTCGGCAGCCCTGCCGCAGGATTGGCCCGCGACCCTCAACTATTTCATGATCACGCTGATCCTGTCGCTGACCGGCTGGGCCCAGCTCGCCAGGGTCGTGCGGGGCCGCTTCCTGAGCCTGCGTACCGAAGAATTCGTCACCGCGGCGCGGCTCGACGGTGCCTCTGAAGGACGGGTCATCTTCCGCCACATGCTGCCGAGCTTCGCCAGCCACATCATCGCGTCGATCTCGCTGGCGATCCCGGCCATGATCCTCGCAGAGACCGCGCTCAGCTTTCTCGGCCTGGGCCTGCAGCCGCCTACCATTTCCTGGGGCGTATTGCTGCGCGAGGCACAGAACATCCGCTCGATCGCGACCGCGCCCTGGCTGTTCGCGCCCGGCCTCGCCGTGGTGATCGCCGTGATCGCCCTCAACTTCCTTGGAGACGGATTGCGCGATGCCGCCGATCCGTACAACAAATGAGCGTCATCGATCTCGCCATCGGCCAGGAGCTGCGCCCCGCCGCGCCGGCGCCGACGATCCTCGAAGTCAGGGATCTCGTGACGCACTTCCCGGTGCGCAACGGCGTCGTCAAAGCTGTCGACGGTGTCTCGTTCACGCTCCAGCGTGGCAGGACGCTCTGCATCGTCGGCGAGAGCGGCTCGGGCAAGAGCGTGACCGCGCGCTCGATCCTGCAAATCGTCGATGCACCTGGGCGTATCGTCTCGGGCGCGATGGTCTTGCGCCGGCCCGATGGAACCTCCGTCGATCTCGCGAAGCTCAACCCGCGCGGGCGTGAGATCCGCGCGGTCCGCGGCCGCGAGATCGCGATGATCTTCCAGGAGCCGATGTCGTCGCTGTCGCCGGTCCATACCGTAGGCGACCAGATCATGGAGGTGCTGCAGCTCCACCTGAACATGGGCAAGAAGGAGGCTCGCGCGCGCTGCGTCGAGCTCCTGACGCAGGTCGAGATTCCCAAACCCGAAGCCGCCGTCGACCGCTATACGTTCGAGTTTTCAGGCGGCATGCGCCAGCGCGTAATGATCGCGATGGCGCTCGCCTGCAATCCCTCCCTGCTCATCGCCGACGAGCCGACGACCGCGCTGGACGTCACCACGCAGGCCGAGATCCTTGATCTGATCAGGAGGCTGCAGCGGCAGCACGGCATGGCCGTGATGTTCATTACGCACGATATGGGCGTGGTCGCCGAGGTTGCCGATGAGGTGCTGGTGATGCACCACGGCAAGGTGATGGAGAGCGGCCCGGTCGACGCCATATTCCACGCGCCGCAGGACGACTACACCCGAATGCTGATCAGCTCCGTGCTAAAGCTCGAGCAGAAGGCCGAGATCAGGCTCAGGCGCGCGCCGATCGCGCAAGAGGCTCCGCCCGTCCTGCAGGTCCGCAACCTAGAAATGCATTTCGGCTCGCCTAAGGCCCCGCTCAGGGCCGTCGACGACGTCTCGCTGGAGGTCAGAGCTGGGGAGACGCTCGGCATCGTCGGCGAATCCGGTTCGGGCAAGACCACGATGGGGCGCTGCTTGCTGCGCGTCTACGAGCCCAATGCCGGAGCGATCGACTATCGACGCGCCGACGGCGAGGTCGTCGACCTGCTCAAGGCTGACAAGGAGACGCTGAAGGCCTGCCGGCGCGAGATCCGCATGATCTTCCAGGATCCGGTCGGTTCGCTCAACCCGCGCATGACGGTGGCCCAGATCATCGGCGAGCCCCTGCTCGTCAACAAGATTGCCGCCGGCAAGGAACTCGACGACCGGGTCGCTGAACTGTTGCGCCAGGTCGGCCTGGAGCCCTCCTGGCGGGAGCGCTATCCGCATGCCTTCTCCGGCGGCCAGCGCCAGCGCATCGGCATCGCCCGTGCCATCTCCCTTAACCCCCGCGTCATCGTCGCCGATGAGGCGACCTCGGCGCTCGACGTCTCGCTGCGCTCGCAGATGCTCGACCTGATGATGAACCTGCAGGACAAGCTCGGCTTGTCCTACGTCTTCATCAGCCACGACATCGGCGTCATCCGCTACATGTGCGACCGGGTGGCTGTGATGTACCGCGGCAAGGTGGTCGAGACCGGTGCGGCCGAGCAGGTCTGCAACGCGCCCACGCACGCCTATACCCAGGCCTTGCTCTCCGCCATTCCGCGACCCGACCCTCGGGCGCGCAGCATCCACCGCCGCCACCGCTACTCCGGTTAACGAGCCTACGGATCAGCCCCATGAAGATCGTCGACATCAAGACCTTCCTGATGCATGCGGGCGCCCCCAGCCTGAGGAACTGGGCCGCGGACGGCTCGTTCGGATCCCAGCAATTCTCGAAGAACCTCACCGGCAGCCGCAACTGGCTCTTCGTCAAGGTCGTCACCGACGAAGGCATCACCGGCATCGGCGAATGCTCCGGCTGGCCGCGCGTCATCAGGACGGCGGTCGAGGACCTGAAAGCGCTGCTCGTCGGCGAGGATCCGACCCATATCGAGCGGCTTTGGCAGAAGATGCAGATCGCGATCATGGGCCACGGCATGACCGGCGTGGTCGGCGCAGGCGCCATGACCGGTATCGACATGGCGTTGTGGGACATCAAGGGCAAGGCGCTGGATACGCCGGTCTGGAACCTACTCGGCGGCAAACTACGCGACAGGATCCGTATCTACGGCCATGCCAACACTCCGGAGGCGGCGTTGTCGCTGAAGCAGCGCGGCGTTACCGCGTTGAAATGCGGCGGCGTCTCCGATCCCGTCAGGAAGGTCGCGGCGCTGCGTGAGGCGGTCGGCGCGGAGATGGACATCGCCATCGACCTGCATGGCCCACCATGGCTGACACCGGCCGATGCGACGCAGGTCTGCCGGGCGCTTGAGCCCTACAAGATGATGTGGGTCGAGGACCCGATCGCGCCCGATAATCTCGACGGCTACGCCCGCATACGCAACCATTCCTCGGTGACGCTGGCGGCCGGTGAGCGGATGGCGACGATCTTCGGTGAACGCGAGCTGATCGAGCGCGACCTGATCGACGTGGTCCAGCCGGACACCGGCCGAGCCGGCGGGATAACCCAGATGAAGAAGATCGCGGCAATGGCAGAGGCGCATCACATCATGCTTGCGCCACATTCCGGCTCGCTCGGGCCGGTCGCGGAATATGCTGCCCTGCATCTCCTCGCAAGCTGCCCGAATGGCCTCATCCTCGAGCGCATCGAGGATGACTGGGACGGCCGCGCCAAGACGGTGATCCCGCACCCAGTCTCGCGCGACGGCTATCTCGACGTCCCCGACCGCCCCGGTCTCGGTGTCGAGATCGACGAGGATTTCGTCGCGCAATGGCCCAGCGAGATGAATGTCTCGATCCCCGTGACGGAGGGGGCCGGCTCCTATGCCGAGGGAACTTTCCGCGAGCATGTCTACGTGCAGTCGCGCTGGAAGCGCGGCGTCTATTTCAAGGACTGAGCCTATGAAGATCGAGCGCTTGCGGGCTTATATGTCGCGCGACAAGGATCGTCCCCGTGTAGTTGTCGCCATCGACACCGATGACGGATTGACCGGCTGGGGCGAGTGCTACAATCACGGGCCTGACCGGGCGCTATTGCCTCTGCTCGACTACCTGTTCGAGTTTATCCGCGGGCAAGACCCGCGACGGATCGAGTACCTGATCCTCTACCTGCTCCAGCAGAGCCGCTTTCCGCCCGGCGCACTCGGGCTGGCGGCGATATCGGCCATCGACCATTGCCTCTGGGACATCTCGGCCAAGGCTCTCGGCGTGCCGGTCTACATGCTGCTTGGCGGCAATGTGCGCGACAAGGTGCGAGTCTATGCCGGTGTCTACACTGCCCCAGACCCGGCCATCGCGCGCGACGAACTCAACGCGCTGAACGAGCAGTGGGGGCTGACGGCGTTCAAGCTCAGTCCCTATCGGATCGACATGCACGCGCATCGCTGGGGCGAGGTGGTGCGAACCAGCGCCGAGTATTTTCGCAATCTGCGCGAGACCGTGCGTTCGGACTATGAGATCGCCTTTGACGCTCACGCCAAGATCTTCGAAGTCGGGCAGGCAATGCAGCTCGGTAACGCGCTTGCCCCCTACGATCCGCTCTTCTTTGAAGAGCCGCTCCGGCCCGAAAACTTCGAAGCCTGGGGCGAGTTGAAGCGCGGCCTCGCCTGCACGCTGGCGACGGGGGAGTCCTTGTACAGCCGTTTCGAGTTCCTGCGGCTGCTCTCGGTCAAGGGCTGCGACATAATCCAACCCGATATTTGCGTCGTTGGCGGTCTGCTGGAGATGCGCAAGATCGCGGCGATAGCCGAGGCACACTACGTGACCATCGCGCCCCACAACCCGATGGGGCCGCTGGCCACCGCCGTGAACCTGCATTTCTCGGCTGCGCAGCCCAATTTCCGGATTCTCGAATACCGGCTGCCTCACGGCCCCAATTACGCCTTTGGCGACGGCAGCGGCGGCCCCATAGTCCAACCTGATCGCTCGCAGGGGGCCTGGTACGTCAAGGACCCCTATCTGCCAAAAGATGGCTATCTGCTGTTGCGGCCCGATCGGCCAGGCTGGGGGGTCGAGATGGACATGGATGTCCTGGCCAAGGAGGACTACGTTCATTGGGAACGGAAGGTCCCACGCCGCCCTGATGGCTCGACGGCTTATGCCTGATTCCGACAGCGAATCTCGGCGAGTAGACCGTCTCAGGCCGGCATCTGGTTTCGCGCCCAATGAACTCGGCGATGGTCGGCGCATTTGAAGAGACCGCGCCATTCGCCGTCGCGCCCAGGCGCTGGCCGCTACTTTACGTTGATCAACGTCGGATCTGCTCAGGCTGAGATGCCCTGAGGATCGGATCAGCCACATAATCATCAAGTAAGCTTGTGGAGCCGTGCATGTCGCCTCATCACGCTAGTGGAAAAGCCGATCTCGCCGTTTACATTGGCAATGGATCAGGCGGCGATATCAGTGTTCTACGGCTCTCTGGCAAAGGGGGCACGCTGAGCCCCATCCAGCGCATGCGCTTTCCCGGCGTGACTGAACCCGGCCGCTCGCTGCCACTAGCACTGTCACCGGGACGAGAGTTCCTATACGCCGCCATGCGTGGGGCGCCACGTGGCGTCGCAACCTTCCGAATCGACCGTTCCACCGGTGCGCTGTCTGAACTCGGCTTTGCGGCTATGGCGGAGAGCGTCGCCTATATTCGCACCGATCTCAGCGGACGCTTCCTGTTCGGCGCCTCCTATGACGGAAATGTCGTCACGGTGAGTCCGATCGGGACCAACGGCGTTGCGCAGCAAGTAGCGCAGCGTGTTCCAACTGCACCGAACGCCCATGGCATCATGGGCGACCGATCCAACCGGCATGTTTTGGCGACAAGTCTGGGCGGAGACGTGGTCTACAGCTTCGATTTTGACCAGGTTGCCGGGACGCTGACGCCACCACGGACGACCGCCCTGCCGAAAGGCACCGGGCCGCGCCATTTCATCTTCGATCCCGCCGGCAAGAGTGTGTACTTACTTGGCGAGCTCGACGCTTCGGTCACGGTCTTCGACTACGATTCGGAACACGGCGCACTCAACACCAAGCAGGTCGTCACCATGCTGCCCGTCGGCTTCGGAGGAAAGCCCTGGGGCGCTGATATCCAGATTACGCCGGACGGCCGCTTTCTCTACGCATCCGAGCGGAACAGCTCGATATTGGCGAGCTTCGCAGTCGAGGGAGATGGCAAATTGCGACTGATGCAGCACATCCCGACCGAGACGCAGCCGCGCGGCTTCGGCATCGACCCCACCGGGCGCTACCTGGTCGCATTGGGACAGTCGACCGACCACGCTACAGTTTATGTGATCGACGAGAGCGGCGGGCTCACTGTTACCGACCGAGCCATCGTGGGGAACAGCCCGGATTGGGTGGAGATGGTTGAGTTGGCTTGAGGTCAGCTAGTGGTCTCTGCCTGACGGAAGAGTCCTGCTTGGGATTCCCCTCGGTCGGCGCGTATGCGAGTCTGGCGCATGCGCACCGGGGTTTCGATCACCATCACGCCGTCTGATCGCCACCGCCTTGAGGCGGTGGCCAGGGACCGCAACGCCGCCCAGAAGCATGCGTGGCGGGCGCTGATCGTGCTGCTGAGCGCGGACGGCATCGGCACCAACG
>NZ_JBFUIY010000045.1:0-41882 GCF_056401655.1 Allobosea sp. P4_E12
CCCTCAGGCTCAAGTCTATGGTCAAGCCTAGACACAAAACGACCCTCCAAATCAGGATCGTCAGAGTGGGCGCTCAACGCGCTGCGAAGAAGGTGCGGTCGGAACAGCGCTTACCGACGAGCGACTGATGCAGCTGATTGAACTGGCGTGCGCGAATGCGGGTAAGCCGGCTGGATGGCCTGCGAGGGGTTGCAGCACTCGCCGTCGTGTTCTCGCACCTCGCAGCCGGGTTCAGGCCTGGACTGTGTTTCGGCGCTTGATGCGCTTGGTGCGACACATGTCATCATTCAGAGGTCGGAAGCCTCTGAAGCCAATCCGAATGTCCTCAACAAGGCTTCAGCAGAGCTAGGTCATCGACTGGCAATGAGAAGCGACTTTCGCAAGCTCGATAACAGCCCAGGAAATTAGGCGATGTTCTTTCAAGCGCGTTTCGCGACAGGAACGGCAAACTAGACCCGGGCGACGATGTTTCGGCTCATTCCACGGGGCATACGCTCGACAATCTGCTTCAGGCTCTTTCCTATCGGTCGCCCAGACTCCGTGTAATAACTGTATCCGAGATTATCGAAAAATGACGTGTAGCGGTCTATGTCACCGCCGCGCTCAATGAGCTCGAACGGCATCAATTCCATAATGAAGATAGGTCTGTGACGCTCAAGGAAACCATTGCTACCGTCAAGAACCTGCATCTCGAAACCATCGACATCGAGCTTCACGACGTCCACTCTCTCAATTCCGTGCGTCTGTGCCACCGAACTTAGAGTGCTGCTAACAGCATCCTTGCTAGTCATAAGTTGGCCGAGGTGCTGTTCATGTAGGCTCGTGGTTTCGTCAGCGACCAGGGGCCAGCTCGAGTAGATTTCGGTTGGCCGATCATCGGAGTCGTTCGCCGTCACAAACTGGTTAAGCGCAACGATTCTGCCGGCAAGATCAGGGTTGAGTTCTATATTAGCCGTGAGCTTGCGGAACGCATAACTCGTCGGCTCGAAAGCGAACACTTTTCCAGAGGGGCCAGCAGCCTTGGCCAATGTGAGCGTATGCGCGCCTACATTTGCGCCAATATCCAAAACTGTATCGCCTTCCTTGACAATCCCGGTGATCGCTTGGCGTGTCCTGGGCTCAAAGCTTCTCAGAAGATATATCGAAAAGTCGATCCCTTCTTTAAGGTTGAGCTGATAGCGAATTCCATGCCGTTCGCAAACAAAATCGTCGCTCTTGCCAAGCATAGACCGCATTCCACTTACGGCCCGATAAGCATTACGAGCAAGGAATATCTTATGGGCCGTTTTCATGCTTAGCGCCACCAATGCTACGCGAGTTCGAGGCCGTCAGCGAAGCCATCCTAGCGTAATCCGGTATGGACGATTCTCTCAGATTGAGTCCAGCATCAATTCGCCAGGGGGTTTTGACTCGATATTAGGGCCGCGATGTCCTGATTGGAGGCAAGGAAGGCCGCCAGCTTCTCGACCGGCGATAGTGCCGGCACGACGACCGACTCCTGCCAGCCCTCCTCCGCCATGACGGCTTCGACGGCCGCGATATGCGCCTCCCGCACGGCGGCTCCAGAGACTGTGACAGCAGCGACGCGCAACCCTATTTTCGGCGGCGCCGCAGGACACATGTCGATGCCAATTCCGCTGACGAAAGTTCTTCGCGATACCTGGGAGCTGCCCTCTTCAGCGCTTCAATATTTCCGCTCGCCCAGGCCGCGTCATGCGCAGTGGCATGAGTACAATCCCCCGCCCTTCGAAAAGATCAGGGACGCCAACGGCAAGGTCATGCGCACCTACGAGACGGAACGCCGGTATAGGAACGGGAATTGGGAATACCGAGAGATAGTCGAGACCGATGAAGAAGCGGATGAGCGCGGCGGCAGACCGCTGGTAGGCTAGACAATCACTAGACGGTCCTCAGCGCCTGCGGAGACAACTGCAGAAGCGCCCGTACATCCGGGTTCGAGTTGAGGAATGCCACCAACTTGTCGACGGGGTCTGCCTGCGGCGGCGGGGGCGGCGGCACGTAGGCAGACGGCTCGCCCCACGCGAGCATTGCGACCCACTCTTCCGGCGTATCAACCGCTGAAATCAAAACGGCTGCGGCCTCCTCTGTCATCAGAATAGCCGCGGAGTTGCCGTCATTGGCGTACGCTGCCGAAATGATCGTGTACGTCATGCTTTGATCTCCTCTATGACGAGCGTCGCGCGCTGAGCCCCGCCGAGGTAGCGCAGCAATGTCTGCCCATTGAGAGCGATACTTCCGGCGCTTGCTCCAACTCGGATCGTGAAAGTCTGGGCTGAGGTTGAACCCGGCACGAATTCGTACTCAAGGGTCACATCATAGCCGCCAGAAGCGGTTGTCCCATACGCGGCCGACGCTGCGACGGCGTTCGCCGCACCGTTCACGAACATGGCAGGGATTATAAAGGCGACCGACGCCGGGTACAGAGTCCCGCGGAATCTGGCCCGGAGCTTGTTAGCTGTTGAGGTCGGGGTGATCACAACGGACAGGATCTGCGTTCCCTCACCAACCTGCGGTATCGTGTCGTCGATTGGGATAGTGGCGGCTAGGGCCGCATTGGTCGTGTATTCGCCATAAGCCGAGTTCACGATCGAGCCCGTTGCGGCGACTCCGGATGACGAAAGCTGACCGCCCGAGAGCGTCAGGCCGGCGCCGATCGTGACAAGTCCGCCGCCGCCGGCCGTGCTCGCCCCGAAAAGGCCTGCGCTCGCGAAATTTTGCACCTTGGCGAAGGTGACGGCGTCGTTGACGATGTCGGCGGTCTGAACGCCCGTTGACGCGATGGAGCTCAACCGTGGGCTCATCGGCTGGTAGAAGAGGCTCCCATCCCCGTACGTCACTAGCGATGTCGCCCCACCGCCGCCGATCGTGCGCTTGGCGAAAGTGTTTGTGCCGGTCTGCTCAACGGCGCCTGGCGACGTATCAAGTGTCGCAAGCGAGTCGATCTTTGTTGGCCGGTTCTGGATATTGGCCCAGTCGGTCGAGCCGGTCGGAAGATCGGCAAGGAGCGTGCGGACGAACGCGCCTGTCGTCTGGTTCTGGAGCACGAGAGCATAGGCGCCCAGCGCCGGGGCCGCTTCCTCGCCAACCGGCCGGTAATCGGCCGTGAACAGGTACGTGCCGGCCGTCTTCGTGACGGCGATGGGCGCCGTTGCCTGCACCTGGGCAGGGAAACGAGGGAGGATGCGCAAGCGCATGGCGGGGCGTGGCATTAGCGAAAGCCTCCCTCGAGCACGGGCAATTCAGCGATGACGGGCTCTCCGACGAAGCCCGTGGCGCTGTCGGTGAAGCGGATATTGACGGTGTAGGAGCCGGCGCAGACGCAGCGCATCGAGGCGGCCGGGAACGCGAACTCGAAACCGGTCGGGGTCAGGGCGAGGTTGCCGTCAGCGGTTGAGCCGAACAGGCGCCGGCAGCCATTTTGATCGACCACCTCCATTTCGATCAGGTAGGTCGCGAGCGGCCATGCCATGCCGGTGTCGTCGTCGGTGACTGAGATGGCTTGCGCCCAGTCAGCGGCGTTGGGCGCGGGTTCGAAGGTGCCGAGATAATTCATCGCCCTGCCCTCACAGCTTCAAATGCCAGGTGACGAGCCCGAAGCCCGGCATGTTGTTGAAGGCCGCGCTGGAGCCGAGCGCGTTGCCTGTGAAAGTCAAAGGAGAGCTGAAGGTCACCGGGAGGCTCGACGAATACAGGCCTTGCGCCGCAGAGGTGCCAGCACCACCCGGCGTAATGGAGACCGAGCCGGCGCCCGTGACCGCCGTAATATTGTTGAGTGTCCCCGTCACGGTGCCAGTGGGGGCCACTGCCGGCAGGTTCGCTTGCGCGAGGGTATTGGTCGCCCGGCCGCCATACGAACCTGAAGTGGACGAATTCCCCTGATCGAACGTTGCGCCCGCCAGGCGGTTCGCCGCCGAGTTGCCCATCGTGTCGAGGCCGAAGGGCGCGCGGCCGCGCCAGTCAGGCAGGCCGAGCGTCTTGCCCGCGGCATAGTCGACGGCGCCGCTCACACCGCGCCCGCCAGCGACCGGGCAGACCGTGCTGTCCAGCCGGCTCCACAACCAGATGAAGAGGGCTTCCGTGTCAGCGTTCGCGCGCTCCGTCGCCCCTGACGCCGCATTGCCGATGGTCAGCGCGTTGAGCCGGACGAAGCCCGAAATCTGCCCCGGCTCGAACGACCATTTCGGGTCGCCGGTCTTGAAGCGCTCGCTGTCTGGAACCGTGCCGCCGCCACCGGAGGAGGCCGGCGCCGGGTTGGCGATGCCGTCGTCGTTCCAGAGCAGCACGCCGGCTGCAGAGCGCACCTCCTCCTTGTAGCTCCCGTATGGCAGATAGACCCGCGGCCACCTCCCATAAGCATCCGAGGGGATGAAATCGGGATAGGCCGGCAGCGGCACCGAGAGCGCATCATCGGCATAGGCGATGAGAGGCGTCGTCGTGCCCGCGAGGAAGAAGCGCAACTGCGCCCCGGCCACCGCATTGCCGTTGAGATCGAGCACCGTCTGTCGCGACAGGGGCCATGAAAAGGCTGGCATGAGGGCATGTCTCCAAAAGAAAAGGCCGCTCCGGTGAGAGCGGCCTGGGGTGGTTGGCCTGGCGTGGACTCGTGCCCACGCGTCAGGCAGGATCGGCGCGGCTTGGGGGGCTGGACTGATGGACGACAGATTCTACGCGCTGAAAGCCATGGAGATCGGCCTGACCGAGGACGGCGCCCAGGCGGAAATCACGCTCGAGATGCACGAGACCGCGCCCTCGCGCTTCTATGTGAACCCTGACAGCCTTGGCGTGCTGATCTCGAACCTGCGCTCGCTTGCGGGGGAAAGCACAAGGCGGCTTGTCGCGAGCGGCAAGGCCGAGGACTACAACCTCGCCACTCCAGCGGATGAGGCTGGCGAGGTGATCTCCACCCAGGTGGCGACGGATGACCAGGGCTTTCTGTCGCTTGCGCTCCAGACAGAGGACGGGGCGTTGGTTCGGGTTCGCCTGGCTTCCGAGGCCGCCCGATCGCTGCAATCCGCCTTGACCGAGCGTCTTCCCGAACTGGCGCCAACCGAGCCTTCCAAAAAGGTTCAGTGACCATGCTGCACTCCTGTTGTGCATGGGCAGGATCAGCCACGGTCCTGGCCAAGAAATGCCGTGGACGGACGGCGCTCGATCCGGCAGTTTGCCGCGCGATGACAGAGATCATTCCACCAAGGATTCGTGAGCATGCCCCGCACGAGACGCAGCTGGGGCCGATAACGCCTGCGCGGCGGGTGTTGTGCGGCGTGGTGGGCGGCGCCCTGCTGATCGCGGCCGTCTCCATGCTCGGCCTTGCTGCTGTAGGCGCGCCCGCTCGGGGGTTTTTCTTCCTGGGCGGGCTGTGGGGCGGCTTCGGCGGTCTCGTCCTTCTCGGGTCGGCGCTGTTTCCGCGCTTCACGCTTGCCCGGAAGCCGGTCGATCCCGGCCAGTAGGCGAGAGCGCATCATCCGCGTATCCGGGCCGGCAACGAGCGCGGCCAGCGTCATGGTGCTCCCGCCGCAAATGGCCAGGATCTCCGCCCGGCTGAACCAGGCTGTGATTTGTCAGCACGTGCCGTGGACACGTGCATGCCCCTGCGGCAGGATCGGGAAAGCTGGGGGAACGAAATGGTTGCTGACATCATCGCCGGAAGGAGCGCGCTCGTCCGCGCCATCGCGACAATGCGCTTCGTGCTGCCGAGCGCGAAACCTCACGCCATGGCCCCTTCCCGTCGATGAACCGGAGCGCGCAGCCTTCGCCCATCGGCAGGTCTTCACCCGTGAAGACGCCCTCCAGGCCGCGACCTCGGCGCAGGCGGTCCTGGGCGCGGCTTGGCTTGGCTTTGGCCATTCTCCTTGGATTTATTTCGCTGGGCGGCACCGCAGCGTTCGGCGCCATGTTGGCGCTCGGCACGCTCGACGATGTCGGGGTGGAGTGAGATGCGCACCTGGCTTCTGGCTCTACCACAGCGCAGGTCCATGCCAGGATCAACGACTAGCCGTTCGACGATCGACCCGCTGGACGGCGCTGACTGGAGTTCGGCTGGCATCCCCCGAGATCCCTGTCCGGGCGCAGAGCCTAACCTGAAACGACATGGTTCCCCCTTGTGATGCGCACCACATCCCTCGGCCCCATCATCCCCCCGGAGTCGGCGAGTTGAACTCATCTTGGCGATACCTTGACTGCTCCGGACCGGTCTCGCAGCGACCAGTCAAAGACATCCCCGGGTGCGCGACACAGGTCGTCATGCGCGTGGTTGAAACATCCGGAGACGCAACGCTTGGTGATTACAGCACGGTTCTGATGCTCGCTTTGATCAGCTTGCCATTCGCATTCTGCGCTTGGGTCGTCCTTGGGAATCTCATCTATTGGGCCAGCGGAGCAGGTCAAAAGACGCCGAAATGAGAAGCAAATGACTCTTGCAAAGCTTGGAGGCGGCTAATGACGCTGGTTGAGTGGCTGCTGCTGATCATCGCTATTCCGTGCGCCGCCTTGACTATCGCAGGGCTCGCGATCGGCTATATGGCTGTAGTCATTTGGTGGCGCGACTGGTCGTACAGGATGAAATGCAGGCTTTGGCCTGGATATGAGGAGTACGCGTCCAACAAGTTGAAGAAGGAGATCAAACGCATGATCGCAAAGGCGGAGAAGGAGTTCCGCGAATCGGAAGATGCCCCTCGTGATCCGAAGCTATCCACGAGACGGTCAAGGTGACGCTGCATATCAGTAAAGATGTTCGTCAGTGAAACTCTCCGCCCTTCGCCGTCTGATCAGCCTCGTCCTTTGCCTTGCCATGATCGGGGGCGGGATCTGGCTGTTCAGTCCGGTCATCTCGGGAACCTGGCCGCATAAATGGGTCATGCTTGCTGCGGCCGGCCTGATCGGACTGGGAACCGCCTGGCTCTGGAGCGATTATGCCGAACGGGGAGAAGGCTAGATGACACCTTTTCCAGCAGCCGCACTGTGCAATCACGCTCCGGATTTGCGATTCCGTTCGGAGCTTGGCGCTCACGGATGAGGACGTGGATTAACGCGGACACAAGGCCGGCGTGGTAGTGTTCGCCGTAGACGAAGCAGGGTCGAGGAGGACTGCGTGGTGCTGAAGCTCGACGAGCACGATATCCGCGACGGCGAGAGCAGCCGCGATTATTTGCGGCGGATCCCGCTTTGGCGGCAGGCCCTGTTGCTGTTGATTGGCGTCAGCGCGATCATCGTCCCGGTCTTCGGCCTGGCGTTCGTGTTCGTAACTGCGGAACGGATAATCGAGCAGTTGCCGCTATGGCTGAACCTCACCATCACCGCGAGCTTTCTGGTTCCTTGTGCCGTGGTTTCATTCGTGACGGAGTGGCCCGTCCGGTGGCGACCGCCAGGCCGGTAGCAAATCTCACGATACTCTCGGCAACGAGCGCGCGAATTGGAGAGGGGCGCGGTTGTCGCGGTTGGCCTGATCGGGATCGGACTCGCCTGGCTCTGGAGCGATCATGCCGAACCGGGGGAGTGCTAGATGACGCCCTTTCCTGAGCAGCTGCGCCGTGCAACGGCGATCCACCTGGCGCGAACGGATGAGGGCGTGGATTAACCCCGACAACCCGCTGACATGGCCGCGTTCGCCGTGCCGAAGCGTGAGAGACAGGAGGACTGGTTGGTGCTGAAGCTCAACGAACACGATATCCGCGGCGAGAGCAGCCACGATTATGTGCGGCGGATCCCGCTTTGGCGGCACGCGCTGTGGCTGCTGATCTGCGTCGCGACGATCATCATCATTGTCATCGGCGTGGCGTTCGTGTTCGTGACCGCGCGACAGATGTTCGAACGGCTCCCGCTCGGGCTGAACCTCCTCATCATCGCAAGTTATTTGGTTCCTATTGCCGTGGCAGCCATTGTGATGGCGCTTCGCGCCCGGCGGTAACCGCCAGACCGGTCGCAAATCTCACGATTCTCTCGGCCTTCTGACGTTCAACGCCCTCGGCAACGAGCGCACGTACAAACCGATCGCGCTCGGATCCTGTCGCTACGGAAACGCGGGCCAGTTCCAGGGCAACGCGTTCAGCCCGCCCCGCCCCCAGATCGGACGCGAGTCCTTTGGCGATGAGCTGAAGCCCCGCCTTTTTTAGGCCGTCGAGGCTCAGATCCTTTGGGAGGATGGGTCCGCGCGCCAGCTCGTCCAGTCTATTCGCGAAGCGCTTGTCAGGAGCCGCACCAAGCCCGTTGCGCACGTCCTGCATCGTCTCGGCAAAGCGCACTTCGCGTGCCATGGCGTTCGAGACATTGTCCGTCGGCTCTTTGCCAAAGATGCGCCGCGCGTTGGCGTTGTTCCACTCGACATCCGGTATCGCTTGTCTGAGGGCTGCTGGGTCCTGCGCCTGCGTTCCGACGCGGCGATCGATATCTGCCCGCGCAGCCTGCCGAGTGTCAGCTTGTCGACCAGGCGTCAGCGCATTCCACTGCTCTTCGAACGCAACGGGGTGCACGGCGTCCTCACCGGTGGCAAAAACCTTGCGGCCGCTACGCAGAGCGTCCGAGCGCGCCTGAATTTCCGCCAGTTCGGCATCGATCGCCTTGAGATCGGGGAGCTTTCCGCCGTCGGGAAGTGATGCCCGCCCCAACTCCCGCCTGCGAGCAAGCAATGCGGCGCGTGCCTCCTCGAGGCCGTTTTCGACCTGGGAGAGCACAGGAGCAGGACCAAGATTGGCATCCAGATCGGCGCGAATGCGCGGCAGCCACTCCGCAGAGCGCGTGGCGAACGCGTCGGCGACCTCGTCGCGCGCTCCCTGATACTTGGCCACACCGCCCGCGACATCCTTCCACTCGCCGGAAACATCGGCCAACATCGCGTGGTCGCCAAGCTTGCTGATCTCATCCATCTGACGTTGGACGGCGGCAGGGTCGGAGAGCTTGTCACGGATTTCACGCCGGGTTTGGCGCGAAAAATCGTCGAGCGGGGGAGCGCCCTTCGGCCCGACCATGTTGCGGATGCCGGATACAGCCTTGCCCACTCCTGTGACCAGAAGCGGGCCGCCCAGACCAAATGCACCGCCAATCACTCCACCGTCGATTGCGCCTTCCGCGCGGTCGACAAACCCGCCCTCCGCATCCCCAGCGTTGGACGCTGCGCCTTGCAGAGCGCCCGCCGTCAGCCCGAGTCCCATTGCACCGGGTAGTGTCTTGGCACCGGTCCCAAGCAGCAAGTTGCCGGCTGTGTTCCAGGCACCGGCCGCGCCGGCCGCCGGCGCAGCGGCAATGGTCCCGGCAATGCCCCCGACTACCTTCGTACCCATGGATTGCCAGGGATTGTCCTCGTCGAAAGTGCGGTCCTTGGCGCGCTCATAGGCGAGATTGTCCTCGACCCGATCATCGTAGGTCTCGGCCTGGGAACCACCGACGAAGCCGCCCCCGGCGGCATTCATCCGCGCATTCATCTCATCTCCGAACGAGCCGATGAAGGGGACGCCGCGCGCAAGGCCACGAATCTTGTCGTCGAAGAAGCCGCGCTCCTCGCGCGCCATGATGTCCTGCTCCTCCTTCGACAGCCTGGAAAACCGCTCGCCGGACTTCAGGGCCTGCCCCAGCTCCTTGTAGGAACGCGCCTTCCCGCCTCCCGACCGCTGCGGGGAACCAGGCAGTGCAGCGTTCAGCTGCGCCAGGAGATCGGGGTCAGTGATCGGCTGCGCCATGAGCGGTTTCCTCCTTGGGGTACCAATCCCCATTGCGACGAATGTAGGTCGTGCCGCCGATTGTCTTTTCGTTCGGCTGCTTGTCTTTGCGGACGTCCCCGTCCTTGGGCGCCGCGTGCCTTCGGAACAGAGCCCTTTCATCCTGGCTCTCGAAGAGCGATGTCCGGTCGATCTCGGCGATAAGCCTGCGCGCCTCGCGGGGTCGCAAGTTCCCCGCGTCCCACTGATCGGCGATCTGCGACCGCTTCAGATAAAGTTTGCTCTGCCGAGCAATGGCGGACTGGATGAACTGGCGCCCTTCCTGCGTCTTCGCCAGGCCGTGCAGCCCCTCGAGCAAGCCCTTGAACTCGATGCCCGAAGTCGAGTTGGCGCCTTCTTCACGTTCGGTAGGGACGAGCCTCTTTACCGTGGCGTCGATGTCGTCAGATGCCGCCGCCAGCTTGCCCGGCGAAAGCCCGATAGAGGCCCCATGCCGGTCAAGAAAGACGCGCCGGCTTGTTATGGCGCCGGGAGGCAGGTCGCCGACGGCCGCGGATAGAGCACGCATATGGTCGAGGCGCTGCGAGATCTTCGGGCCGGCCTCGAAGACACCGCTCAGGAACGTTGCATCGATCTTGTCGCGATCGCGATTATCGACCAGTGGTCTCCCCCGCGTTTCGTTGGCGATCGTCGCGCTTGCTGGCCCGACTTTGACGCCGCCGGGCTGCGCTGGGGCTGGAGCGACCTGGGCAGGCGGCGCGGTGAAGCGGCCGGCGGCAGGCGGTTCGTTGGCGAGGAACCTCTGCCCCCCTTGAGCGGCTTGAACAGGCGGCCCCTCGCCCCCGCCCTGCGCGATGATGGTCGCCGCGCTTGGCGCCGGTGTTCCACCGCCCGGCCCGTAGCCATGGGCGAAGAAGCGATGATTGCCGAGGTCGGTACCGGTTCCGTCATCCCAGCGCGGCGCGGGCCGACCGAGCGCCGCCTGCACCTTCGGGGCGTAGAAATGCGTCGCGCCGCCGGTTGGATCGAGCCCCTGCTCGATGACGGGCGCCACCGTGCCGGCGATCTGGTCGAAACGCCGCTGCGGGATCGCCTCCATGCGCGCGCGGGCGTCCGGATCGCCCCAGGGCTCGAACTGCCAGTTGCGCCCGTCATTCTGCTGCGTGATCTGCTCGGGCGTGAGCCCGGCCTGGTTGGCGCGGTTGCGGATGACGGCGGCGACCGCGCGTTGCCCCTCGGGGCTTTCGCGGTCCGCCTCGCCATAGACCGTCCTGACGATGGCATCCCGGTCGGCGTCGGTCGTGACCATGCCGGTTGCGCGCTCGAGGCGCGCCTCATCCTCCGGGGTCAAGGCGACGTGGGCGCCCTGCCTCAGTGCCGGCCCTCGCGCCGTTGCAGCAACACCAGCGTTTGCATCGCCGCCGAGATAGGGGTTCGCCCTGCCCGCCACGCGCTGCGGGGCTTGCCTGACTTTCCCACCGAGGCCGATCACCGTGGCCCCGTCGGAAATCGCGCCCAGCGCCATAAGGCCCCGGCCGACCCTGTCGTAATCGGGATCGCGGGAGGTGAGGTTCCCCAGCAGCTCCTGCTTCTTCGCCTCAACCTGCTGTTTCTGTGCCTCAAGCTGCTGCTTCTGCGCCTCAGCTGCTGCTTTTGGGCCGTTTCCTGCAGCTTGCGGCCGGTCTCGAGCCCGCTGGTGAACTGCTCGCCGATTTTGCCCGCGAGCGTGCCGAGCTGCCCGTAATCGGTCTGGCGCTGGCTGATCTGGAGCGGCGTGATCTGAAATGCCATGGCTCAGCCCTTCTTGGGGGAGAGGATGTTGGTGAACAGGCCGCCGGCGCCGAAGCCGCCGCCCAGCGCCGTGCCGGCGAGGCCCGCGACGCTGCCGAGCGCGCCCAGCATCATCTGCTGGTTCGCGGCCTTGGCCTGGTCGCCGGCCTTGAACGCGTCGGTGCCGAGGCCGACGATGCTCTTCGTCGTGTTGTCCATGATGGAGCCGCGATTGCCGTAATAGTCGCTCGCGGCGGCGGCCTGCTGGCCGTACACGCCGGCCTGGCCGCCAAGCCCCTGCTGGTACATGCCCAGATAAGGCTGCAGCGCCTGCCGCTCCTGATTGAGCGTGTTGCTGGCGAGCCCGCTGGCGAAGGACATCGTGTCGGTGTCGGTATTGCCCGAGTTCAGCATGCCCTGGGCGGCACGCGTGCGCTGCAGCGCCTGCAGGCCCTGATCCATGTTGAACTGGTAGCCGCCAGAACCCTCCAGAGCCTTCTGGATATCCGCACCACTGCCCAGCGTCAGGGCGTTGTAGCGGTCGAGGCCCTGCTGCCCCTGCCCCGTCATGCCGGCATAGAGATCGCCCGCCTGCCCGAGATAGCCGTTTGCGGCACCGTAGCCCTTGTCCAACTCGCCAAGGACGCGTCCCTGGCCGTCGTTGAGCATGTCGGCGCCCCACATCGCGGCGTTTCTGGCGCCCTTCGCTGAAGCCATGGCGATTTCTCCTCAGTTCAACAGAACGCTTTTCAGCGTCCCGCCATCGTTGACGTAAAGGCGCACGGTGCCGGCGCCGGTGTTCTTCCAGATGCGGATGTCGCCCGACGGGATGTCGGCTGCGCCGGGCGCGCCCGGGCTCGTCGTCAGGCTGGTCGCCACGATGCGGTCGTTCAGCGCCGAGAGCAGCGCGGCGAGGAAAATGAAATAGAGCGGGTTCAGAACCGCGGTTCCGGGCTGCAGCACGGGCGTGTCCGAGCCCGGCAGCCCCTTCGTCGCTTGCGTCATCAGCTTGATCCCGGCGTGACGGCGAGATCGCCGCCAAACAGCGAGAAGGCGACCGGGTCCGAGACCTCGACGGCGATCTGGATGCCCTTGGCGCTCGCCATGCCGAGCCGGTTGACCGAGACGACGCGGGCATATTGCCCCTGCCGGCCGATCTCGCGCCGCACGGGGCTGCCGAAGCTGACGCCGCCATCGCGGCTCCAGGCGATCGTGCAATGCGGGTTGGTGGCGATCGGGTCCGGCCCATCGGCCTCGCCGACGCCCGCCATGATGTCGAGCACCAGCCGCGAGGGAAACGCCCTGACCGGGAAGCCGCTCATCGTGGCGGAAACGACCCTGGCGACCAGCGGGTCGCCGAATTCGAGGTGGTGATCGGGGTCGATCACCCCGAATTTGCCGGTCGTCGCGTCGCCAACCACCCATTTGCCGAAGCATTTGACGGAAGCGCAGGCGCGCCAGCGGCGCGAGCCATAGCTCGCCCGCTCCACCCAGGAGCCCGTCGTCATGTCGCAGCACCAGGTCCAGTCCGGCGCGCTCAGCGCCCAGACCGCATGCCCTTCATGGGCATAGACCATGGCCCGCAGCGTCGACATGTCGTCCAGCCGCTCCAGCGCCTTCTGCACGGAGGGTGTCGAGACCGGCTCGGCGACCAGGCCGTTGATACGGTAGACGACATTGTCGTTCCCGGCGAAGACGATGGTGTTCGACCATTCGCTCTCGTGGCCGGCGACCGCGTCCGCACTGGCCAGCCCACGCGGGATGGTTTCCAGTTTCGAGAACGGGAAGCCCACCGGGTTGCCGTTGTTCTGCCAGGCCTCGATCGTCTGGGATCCGAAGGCGAACAAATAACGGCCGATCGAGATGACCCTCAGCAGGCCATCGGGCTTGCTCTCGGCGAAGGCCGTATCGAGCGTGTTGATCGCGGTGTCGTTCAGGCCCGTCGTCCGCATCCGGGCATTGCCGTAGCTGAAGCAGAAATAGCCATCGAACGACGTCACGGAATTCGGCGAGCCGATATCTGCATCGGGATAGGACGAGGCGCCGGTCGTCATGCTGATGACAAAGGCGGTCGAATCCGTCACCGCCACGATATCGGGCGTCGGCGCCTTGTTATTCCGGGCGAAATAGACCGTCTTGGAGCCCGCGAAGGCCCCGATATCGCGGATGATAAAGGCGCCGCCCGACCGGGTGAGCGTGTAGAGCCGGTCATCCAGCGCAGCCAGCACCACGCCGTTGATCTCGATCATGCCGCGGCAATGGGAATGCGCCGTCGTCTCGATGATGGCGCGGATGCCGGCGGCGCCGCTGATCTTGGTGCGGCCATCGGTGAGCGTCTCCACGGAGGCGTTGATCAGCCGGCCGCCGCTTTCGGCAAGCCGGCCTGGCGCCGAAGTACGGGGGAAAGGAACGGCGACCATCAGCCCGAGATCCGCGTGAAGGCACTGATGCGGCGCGGGCGGAACAGGCTGTCGAGACGCAAGCCCCGCGACGGGCTGCGGTTGACCCGGCCGATCAGGCGCAGCCTGTCCTCGGCCTCGTCGGCGCCGGCCTTGAGCGCCCCGTCGTTGCCGAGGCCGAAGCGCGGCGCAATCCGGCGCGCCAGCACGCAGGCGAGATGGTCGAAGATCTCGTCATCGATCTCGTCGCCGACCGGCTGGAGGATGACGTTTCGGGCCAACAGCTCGGCAAAGACCGTGTCCATGCGCGCAAGCACGGTCTGGCGGTCCTCCGCCGATGGCGGCTCATTGACGCCGGTGCGCTGGATCTCCTCCAGCACCGCCTGCACCAGCTCATCGCGGCTCTTACTCATATCCGGCCCCTCCATGGAAAAAGGGCGGCTCCGGAGAGCCGCCCCTGTGATTGTCGCGATAAGCCAGCGACTTACGCCGTGCCGTTCAGGCGCACCGCGAGGTTCGGCCGCACCGGGGTCACGCCGTAGAGCACGTCGAAACGCCAGGTGCTGATATCGTCGGTGATGCCGTAGCCGGAGACGATGCGCACCGAGATGCCATCCTCATTGATCCGCGCCTTGAAGGCCGCGCCCTCCGGCATCTCCATCGGGACGACCGCGAGATGGAAGGCGTCCTTGTGGAAGATCATCGGCTGGCGATAGCCGGTGCCGCCGGTTCCCCCGACCGTGATCGGGGCATTGTCGGCGGGCGCCGCGCTCACCGTCTTGTAGGGGCCCGACGTGATGATCGGCGGCGAGATCGTCAGCGCCGCCGGCCCGGTCGAGGCGCCGGAATCGGCATCGGCCCGGACCACGAACTGGCGCAGGAAGGGCAAGACGTCGCCATCGACCGGGTTGACCGCATAGACGCCGGCAATGGTGACGATGTCGCCCGCCTTGAGGATGCCGGTGGTGGAGTTCGTCCAGCCATCGGTGTTCAGGGTCTGGGTGTAGCTCGCCTTCGAGGCCGCGTAGGTCACGGCCTGGCCGGCACCCTGGACCAAGGGCGTACCGGTCGCGACACCGACGGTATGCGTCTTGACGTTCTGCGACATGTAGACGTCGGAACCGTCCAGCATCGGCAGCCGCGCCTTCTGCAGGGCGTTCCGCGAGACGGCGGTGTCGTAATAGTTGTTGAAGGCGCCCTTCAGGCCGGCATCATCGGCCGGGCTGAGCAGGCCGTAGCGCGCATCCATCGGCACCGCGAGCTCGTTCAGGCGCTCGGTGCCCTTGAGATAATCCGGGTAGGAGTCGATCGTCAGGCCGGGCGTGCCGACATGGTTCGGGACATGGCGATAGAGCCCGGCCAGATCGGAATCGATCCGGTTGGCGAAGGCATGCATCAGCGGCTTGATCTTCTCCTCGCCGATGCGCCTGGCGCCCTTCGGGCCCGACAGGAACAGGGTCAGCTCCTTCGAGGTGAAGGACAGGCCCTTGTTCAGCTGGGTGTCGACGACGACATCCATCGTCGCTTCCTCGGCTTCGGCGACCGAAAGCGTCGCGCCCTCGCCCGGGATGAAGTTTTCGGGGCGCTTGACGCGCACCTTGTCGCCCTTCTTCCAGCCGTCGATATCGGAGGCGAACTCGCCCTCATGGACGCGGGAGACGAGATTGCCGAGCACCAGCGCGTTCTTGAGCTGGTACTGCGCTTCCCGGACGATGATGTCCTGGACCTTCAGATCATTGGCCATTGCGGCTTTTCCTTATGAATTGCGCCAGCGCTCGTAGTCGCTCATCGACTTGCCGAGGCGGGTTGCGGGGGAAGCACTGCCCCGGACCGCCGAGAGCGGGGGGCCAGCGCGCGTGGCAGTGTTTTTGGGGAGCAGAACCCGCCCCTCGATGCGGCCGATCTCACGTGCCGCCGCGAGCGGAGACATCGCGTTGATGCGGGCGCAGAGCTTGGGGTTCTGAGCGAGGTTATAGGCGACCAGCGGGGCCTTATCGCCGGCATCCAGGATGAGACGCTTGACCAGGTCGGTGGTCATGAAACTCGGCGAGGTCACGACCGTCTTGAAATCGGGGATCGATTTCGCGACCTCCTCGCACTGCTCGACATAGTCGTCGAGCATCTCGGAGACACGGGCCTGTTCGGCGTGGTGATGCTGCTCCACGCTTTCCAGAACCTGGCGCGAGACCTGCCGCCTGTCGGCCTCATAGGCGGTCATGGCGCGCTCATAGGCGAACCAGTCTCCGCCATAATCGGCCTCGCGCGGCGGCTCTCCGACTTTTCGGGCAACCGCGGCCTCGAAGCCGGCCTGATCCTGCACGGCTGCGGCAGCCGACCCGGATTTCAGCACGGCAAGCTCTGCCTGCAATCGCTCGTTCTGCCGTCTCAGGCGCTCGGACCGCGATTTTTTGCGCGGCCGGTTCTCGTCCTGGTTCTGGTCGCCGTTCTCGCCCTCTTGGCCCTCTTGGCCCTCGTCGTCATCGCCCTCGCCCGCCTCGCCTTCCGGCAGGGCGGCTTCAGTCGATTGCGCCTCGGGCCCCGCCCCTGGACGGGCGGCCTTGTCCCAGGTCTCCGACAGCGCGCTATCCGCGGCCTCCGGGGCAGCCTGGTTGAAATCCTCGCTCATGCTCTGCTCATGAAAAAAGCCGCCCGGTCAGGGGCGGCGCGGTCATCGCGGCGGCCTCCGCATCATGCGAAGACCTGCCCGAAGCTTTGGGAACGGCGGGGGCTCGCCCCGCGGTTCAGGAATGGAAAGGGCCGCCGGCCAAACGCGGCCAGGCGAAGCCGCTTCATCCACTCGGTCGTTGCGGCAGGTTCCTCAAAGTGTTCAGCTGATCGCTCACGAGGGAGACGGAGCGATGCACGAAGATGACGCTGACGTCCTGGCAGACCTGAGCAGCAGCCAGATCCTGATCGTCACGACCCTGATCGACCTGTTGATCGACAAGGGGCTTGTTCAACGCGGCGAGGTCGTGGCCCGCTACGACCAGCTCCTGGCGAATACCAAGGGCAATGCGGCCAGTATCTCGGTGCTGCAGCCCATCGTCAGCGTGCTGAGCTATCTCGCCCATGACGACACGCGAGGGCTCTCGAAACCGTCCCATTGAGTAACGCGCGCGAACTGCGGCAGCTCTGGTCCTGGTTTCGACGTCATCACCCATGGCGGCCGTCGCGCTGCACGCTATAAGTGCGGCCGGCTCGCCAGCGGGGATCACGAGATGCAGATTGGTTTGGTGCTCTTTCCAAAATTGACGCAACTCGACCTGACGGGCCCTGCGGAGGTGTTTTACCGCATGCCCGGGGCCAAGGTTCATCTGCTTTGGAAAACCATGGAGCCGGTTACCTCCGACCGTGGCCTGTCGATTCTGCCGACGATGCGCTTTGACGATTGCGCCGCGCTCGATCTGATCTGCGTGCCCGGCGGCCCCGGCCAGATCGAGTTGATGAGCGACGAAGAGACCCTTGGCTTTCTCAGGCGGATCGCAGCCGGCTGTCAGTTGGTGACCTCCGTCTGCACCGGTTCGCTGGTGCTGGCTGCTGCCGGCCTGCTCGAGGGTTACAGGGCGACCTCGCACTGGTCCTCGATCGACCAGCTTGCCTTGCTCGGCGCCATCCCGGTCGCAGAGCGTGTCGTGAAGGACCGCAACCGCATCACCGGCGCGGGCGTCACGTCGGGAATCGATTTTGCGCTCACCGTCGTGGCAGATCTCCTGGGAGAGGACATCGCCCGGGAGATCCAGCTCCAGATGGAATATGACCCAAAGCCTCCCTTCGACGGCGGCTCGCCGCGTTCGGCCCCCGCGGCACTGGTCGAGGCGACCCGGCAGAAGATCGCGCCCTTCATCGACCGGCGGCGGGTTGCGACCGAACTTGCCGCCGCCCGCCTGCGCGAGCGAGCTGAAGGTTCGGTCCGCTGATCACGGGACATAAGCTGCGGCGGGCGCCAGGGAGAGATCTCCTCCCCGTCTGGAACCTTGCCCCGCCTCAGCGCTCCCGTCGCGCAATCTCCCGGGCCACATCCAGCCACAGCTTCGTGGCCCGTTTGTCACCGCGCTGACGGGCAAGCAGCGCGATCTGCTGTGCGGTCTCGAAGGCAGAAGGGCCTGCCCGCTTGATCAGCGCGCCAGCTTCCTGCCTGACCAGTTTATGCCGATCGGCAAAATACTCACCACCCCACGACGCGATGTCGTTCAAGAATTGAAGGACGTCGAACATCGCAGAGCCTGGGCGAGGAGAAGTGCCTCAAGGGGCCATATTCCGGTGAGGCCTGCAAGGGCATCCGATGAACCACGATCACGCGAACGGGCTCCATTTGCCTGTCCTTTAAGCCGGCTTATGGTTCATCCCGATCCTGCGGGTCCGTCAGGTTCCGCTCCATGACGATGGTGCGTTCATCGCCATGGTAGCTGTCGCGAACGGCCGTGAAGCCGAGCCTGGCATAAAACGGCTCGGCCGTGACGGAGGACGGAACGGCCAGGACCGCGACGCCCCTGTCGCGCGCCGTCTGTTCGATCTCTTCCATCAGACGCCTGCCGACACCCTGGCCTTGAAGATCGGGGCGCACGAAGACACTCCGCACAACCCGCCCATCCAGGCTCGCCGTGCCGACAAGCTGTTCTGCCTGCATGGCAACGTACATCGTTCGCCTGGCCATCAACTCCGACACGGCAGCGGGGCTGAAGCTTTTCTCCACCCGTTCAATGATGTCCGGGGAATAATCCCTGGCATTGGTCTCGCGCAGCGCGGCGAGGATCACGGCGCTGATTGCGCCGGCATCGTCGGCTCGCGCAGAACGCACCTGGATTCTCATCACTCGCCTCAGCCGAACACGGGAGGGCCAGACCTAGCAGCCGATCCGGCAGACGCCAACGGCTGCCTTCGCCACGACCGAGACACTCACAGCGCCGGACTGCTTGTCTCCTGCCAATCGAGAAGCCGGAATACGGGCGTGCGGTCATCGTGGCGGCATCTCCGCCATCGGTCGCGGCGGACACAGGCTCGCCCCTCCCCACCCTTCCCTCTGGTCGTCGCTTACGGCTCTACTCTGCCCGAGACATGCTGGCCTGAGGCTGAGGACTGAGATGAGTGTCGAATTACGCGATGCCGCCGCGAGCGATCTCGCCGGCTGTCACCGCTGCCTTGATGACGTCGCCCGCGAGGGCCGCTGGCTCTCGCGCCTGAGCGCGCCGCCGATCGAGCGCTACGCGGATTTCATTGCCGGCCTGCGCGAGGCCAACGCGCCGCAGCTCGTGGCGGTCGATCGCGAGGTGGTCGGCTGGTGCGATATTGCCCCGGATGCCTCCCCCGTCCGCGCCCATGTCGGCAAACTGGGGATGGGCCTGCTCGCAAGCCATCGCGGCTTTGGGATCGGCCAGCGCCTGCTCACGCTCGCGCTCGACCGGGCGCGGCAGCGCGGGCTGGAGCGCGTCACACTGTCGGTGCTCCACGACAACGAGCCGGCGCGCGCCCTCTATGAGCGGCTTGGCTTCCAGATCGAAGGACGGCGCCGACGCGACTGGAAACGCGACGGCGTCTATCGCGACAGCATCCTGATGGCGCTGGATCTCGGGGCGCCCTAAAGCATCGGCCCGAAAAGTGGATTGCGGTTTTCGGAAAAGCCGATGCAATCACAAAAGGTTAGATCATCGGACCGGATACGATTTCCTGTCCGATGATCTAGTGGCCGCTCTCCCCTTGTGTTCCTGTGACGCCGCCTCATGAAGGAGCAGACATCGAACCAGGCCCTGGTAAGCAACCGGCCCGGACAAGCTCTGCCCGGTTCCGACCTCCGCCGACGCCCGCCGCTGCGCCGGTCGTCACCGCTGCCTGGCGACATGGCCCGGAAGGCAGCCACGGCGCGCATGATCCCGTGTCCTAAGCGATCGCTGAGCCTGATCGGGCCCATTCACCCTTCCGCCCCTCAGCGCTTGCCGTACTCGGTGAAGACGTAATCCCGGGCCTTCACGCCCGTGTGGCAGGCGAAGCCGCACTTGGCGTCGTTCCCCTGCGGCGGCTGGTCAGTCAGGGTGCCCGGCGTGAACGTATTGGCCGCGGCGTCATGGTTGAACACGGCCCATCCCCATCCGCCGCTATCTGAAAACCTGGTGCTGTCCTTCACCATGAAGTCGACGTCATGGAGTGTGCCCGGCACCGTCGTGTCCGGGAAGTACTGGTTCTTTGCCGGGTTCCAATGGATCTTCGCCATCTTGGCGCCATCGGGGAAAGCTTTGCCGTTTCCGGGAATGCCGGCCAGGTAGGCCTCGATCATCACGGGATTGGCGAGGATCACGGCGACCAGCCTGTCATTCTGGCTGGTGGCGACGACCTGCCAGCTTTCGTATCCCCTGAATTCGGAGAACGCGAGCCCACCCGGCACGCTCAGCGTGTACTTGTCCTGTTGCGCGAGCGCCATGCCGCCCAGGACGACGAGCGCCGCACCAAAGGCGACGGCGGAAGCGGCCGGCAGTTTGCGGGAAGGCGAGCGAGGCTGTTCAGACATGGCTCCCTCTGATGAAGGCGCTCGGAGCGACGCGCCCGTCGCACCATACCATGCCTGCCTTCACCCAGCTTGCCTCGCCCCGGCTGCGCCTCGGCCGCCGCCCGCTGGACGGAGGCCCAACTCGCGGCGCGCGCCCTCTATGAGCGGCTCGGCGTCCAGACCGAAGGACGGCGCCGGCGCGACTGGACGCGCGATGGTGTCTACCGCAACCCATCCTGATGGCGCTGGATCTTGGGGCTGGCCAAGGGTGAGCTTCGCCGCGCGCGGACAGCGGGACCATGCTGGTTCAGATGCAGCTGGGGCCTTGGCGTCGCGCACGGATGCGCCGCGTGAGGCGCCGACAGTCTCGTGGCCAGACATCGTCGCGCGGCCTGTTCGGCATTCCGTCCTGGTCGTTTTCCCCTGCGCGGGTCCTTTCTCGGCTTATTCGTGCGACGTTGGTCGGCTTCTGCAGCCTCGATTCCCCCTCTGTTCCGGTTGCCGAACGCAGGTTCGCGAAGCGTTCTCCCGCCACGGTTGCACAGGCAGGTCACGAGGAGACGCGCAGGTCGATTGAGGTCGCGTCAACTCCTGAGCCCCCGGCATGGCTCCGCTCGCAAGCCATCCCGGCCAGGGGCGCGCGGCAGCTGCGGCGGCCATCCCTGCGCAACATTCCGAGGCGCCATCGGGAACACTCGCCCGCGTTCTTCGTTGGCTGGGGAGTGCCGCCGGGGCAGGACATGCGCAAAGCGGATCGTCTTCGCAACCCGTCATGTCCTCGGTCCCGCCGCATCGATCGCCCGCAATCAGGATCAGCCGAACGGCCTGCCCGAGGCTTTAGGCGCTATCCCGAAGGAATGGAGGTTCAGACCATGATCGTATCGGATGTGATGACCAGGGGCGCCCAGATCGCCCGGCCGGACGAGACCTTGCAGCAGGTCGCCCGACGCATGGCGGCCGAAGATATCGGTTTCATGCCTGTCGGTGACAACGACCATCTGGTCGGCATGATCACCGACCGCGACATCGTCATCCGCGCCGTCGCCGAGGGGCGCGGCCATGACACGCTCGTGCGCGAGATCATGACACGCGACGTGAAATACTGCTTCGACGACGAGAACATGGACGATGTCGCGCAGAACATGGGCGAGCTCCAGGTGCGGCGCCTGCCGGTGGTCAACCGCGACAAGCGCCTCGTCGGCGTCGTCTCGCTGGCCGATGGTGCACTGAAGGACGACCCGGAAGCCATCGGCATCGCGCTGTCGGCTGTGGTCGTGCCCGGACACGCCCAGGCGGCCTGAGGCAATCGGTGCCGGAGCGAAACGAGCAAGGGCCCCTGAGAGGGCCCTTCTCAGCGCCGTGCCTCGCTACAGCCAGCGCCTGACGCGGACCTTGTAGGCGCGATAGACGTCCCCGAATTTGCGATCGAGATAGGCCTCCTCGCGGGCGACCACGCCGTAGCGGATGACGAGATAGAACGGCACCAGCAGGACGAAGAGCCACAGGCTGTTCACGGCGACGGCGAGGCCGATGAGGCCGAGCCCCATGCCAAGATAGATCGGATTGCGCGTGAAACGGTACGGCCCCTCCTCGACGATCGTCGTCGTCGGCTGGGTGGTCTGGATTTGCGTACCTGCGCGGCGAAAAATCGTCGCCGCCCAGATCAGCAGGGCGAGGCCCGCGAGGAACAGGATGCCGCCGAGCGCGCCCGCCGGCATCTCCGGCGCCAGGAACGGAAGCGGAGAGAGCCAGTCGAGCCCGAAACCGACGAGCACCGCGATCGCCCAGGCGATCGGTGGCCGTATCACGGCGCCCGAATTGTCGCGCACATTCCCTTTTGCGTGGCTCATACCGCTGCCTGTCCGAAGCCCGTCCCCACCAGGGACGCCACGGCGTTCGATGTCTATCACCAGCCAGTGTCCGGGGCGCGCCCGAAGGCAGGGTTGGTCCATCGGCATCATGCCGGCCATCGGCTCACAACCTGGTTTCTCGACGACAACGCAACGGCGTGTGCCCTCTACGAGGGCTCGACTTCCAGATTGAAGGGCGGCGCCGGCGCGACTGGAAGCGCGACGGCGTCTACCGCGACAGCATCCTGATGGCGCCGAACTCAAGGCCGCGCGGCAGCGCGGATCGGCGGCCTCACGCGCGCATAGACTTCATCGTACAATGCTACCTCGCCGGGCATGGCCAGTGTGACGGCCAAGCCGAAGATCACGGGCTCGTCAATCGGGGTGCCTTGGTCCGGATCGCGCTGTACGATCAACGGAATGGTCATATCAGCAGCGACGACAGGGGCATCGCTCCCATCCCAGCATCGAGAGAAGATTGTTCCCCGGTTCGTCTGGTTTTCGTCTGGCTGCCAACTGTGGCTGCTCACTCCAAGCTCGCCGATTGACGCGGGTTTCAGAATTTTCAGGCGACACGTGCGATAGCTCTTGCGACCGGGCGCGACCGGCGTGAACCAGGCGAGAGTTGCCGATAGACTGTGCGGGCGCGCTTTGCCACCCATGGCGATAGGCACGGGTACCTCGATCGTGACGTTTCGATCGTTCCGCAGGCTGCCGGTTACGAAGAAAGTGGCGCGATCCGCCGCGCAGGCCACCGCATCCGTGGCATCGACGCAGCCGAAGCCAATGAAACGGCGGATATTATCCTTCTGCTTGCTGGCCTGGCCGCGGCCCCATGGCCCCACCGTCGCCTTGATGAGGTCAGCGACGTTGCGAGGCCAGCGTGCAGGGTGAACGAGCAAGGCCTTCAGCAAGACCGCTCGCTCGATAGGCGGAAGCAAAAGGAATGCATCGCCGTAACTCGCCTCGAGCGCGTCGTGAATCTGATGGCAGGTGCGCGACGCTAGGGCAGCCGCCGCGCTAGTGCCGTTAGTATAACCGTCGAGGTTCTCCCGTCCCCCCGCGGGAGGCGCCGCGACCTTAAGGCCCGCGCCGCGTGACGCCCGCCCAGGACGCACTTCGATATGAGCGTGGTTGCGGACGATCTGCATATGCTCGCGCGCGCCCGGCATCAAGATATCGGGCTTCACTGATCGGGCAAAACCAGGCCCAAGTGTACTCGATGGATTCGCCGCCTCATGCAAAGGATAGGGGTCGATAAGTGCTCGGGCGAGAGCGCGCTCAGCAGGCGGTACGGCATCCCGATTGGACGCGCCGATCGTTAACCCGTTCACAGTCTCGCCTGGAGAGAATATCCGGCGTTCGCCGATGAGCGCGTGGAGCGCACCGATCATCGACGTTGCGCGGTGGTTCCCGTCTGCGACTTCATAGTCGAACCCGGTTGCATAAGCGGGCACACCGAAGTCAGTGGTCGCATTGCCGGCGCTGACGATAAATAGCAAGCCGAAGCGGCCCGCCAGACGGTCGAGAAGGCGAGCCCACGGCGACAATTGCCCGTGGAAGGGCCGAAACCGATTGCCCAGCGACAGGTTCACAATGATTACGTTTGGGCGCTGCTCGCGCAATCGAACGACCGCCAGATAGATGAGATCGACAATCAGCCGATCGCTTGGAAATTCGTCATTGTTGCCCATCACCGGTACAACGTGGATGCGACGCGGAAGCGCTGCTTCCGCCTGGTTGCGATCGCCATGCACGATCAGCGACGCCATCGCCGTGCCGTGAGAGCGACTGGTTACTAGCGCCTCAGGCTCGAGGCCAAAGGGATCGTCGAGATCCATATGGTCTGCGAGTAAGCGGTGGGCCGCGACCGGGACCCCGTCGAGCAGCGCGAGGATCGGGTCTCCCAGCGGGCGTCTCGCTGCGGCGGCTTCGCGTTCCTCAGCCACATCGGCGATTTCGATCGTGGTCGGTGCGCTTTGGGGTCGAATGTGTAAGACCGGCTCGAGGCCGGCAATGCCCTCGGAACGTCGGTCCAAGATCTCCCGGACCGCTCGCACCGGAATGTCCGCCAATAGTGCATGATAGCCGATGTCGCCGATGCGGGCGCGAGTGACGACCGCTCCTCCGCGACCGATAATAGCCGCCCGGACATTCGCCTCCTGCTCATTCGCTACGGCCTCCCGCTCGCGGTAGACCAACTCAACCTCGAGCCTAACCAACTCCTCATCGTCACGGCCATCGATTACAACAGCGAGAAAACTTGCATCGATGCTACTGACGCGATCAAGCGGCCCCCAAGGCCGTAAGTCCCTCAGCAGATCGAATACATTCGCCCAAGGTGTTTCGCCTCGGACTAACTGGCCATTCTGCCAACGGCGCCAGAGGGACTCGAGATTGCGTAGCGCGACGATGTCCGGAACGAGCAGATAAGCATAGGGCTGCTGGTCGCCTTCGTCGGTCTCGAGCTCTTCCTCATCGACAAGTTCGAGCCCGGCGACATTTTGTACGGCGTTGGCGAACGCGCCGATCGAGCCTCGAACTTCGAAGACGAGCAATCGTTCAGGCGCAAGTCCGGACGGATCGGCGCGCAGCTCAAGCGCATTGGCACCGCGCGCAAGAACCTCCGCCAATCGGGTAAATTTGGGACCGAAAGTCCCCGTCTGGCGATCGCGCGGAAATGAGTCAGGAGGTGGGACGTATGCGGGCCGTCCAAGTAGACGCGGTTGATCAGGTTGCGGCGTCAGCCTCAGGAGTGGCTTCGTCGGATCGCTCGGCATTGATGACCTCTGGCGTTACTCGCGAAACCCACAAGTCAAGTTCGGCTCGCAACGCGTCATCAATAGCCATCTCCCCCAACCCCAAAATCTGGCGTCGTCTTACGTTCTGACAGAAATCGAGCGCCTCAGCATAGCTGACCTTGCCCAACCTGGCGGCGATTCTCGCCGGAGTCATCTTCGGCGTATTCGGCCAATCGGACAAGATGCGATCAAGGAAAACCGTCACTTCCTTTAGGTGCGGCGCCGGTATAGCCAAGCGCATCTGGAAGCGGCGCCACACCGCACGGTCCAGCAACTCGCCATGATTGGTGGCCGCGATAACTACAACGTAGCTAGGCAATTGATCCAACTGCATCAGCAGGAAGGATACCACCCGTTTGATCTCGCCCGTTTCGTGGGTGTCACCGCGCTCCTTGCCAATCGCATCGAACTCGTCGAAGAACAAGATGCTCGGCGTCGTACGTACATAGTCGAAGAGCTTGCGCAACCGAGCATTGGTTTCACCCAAATAGCTGCCGATCAACGCATCATAGCGCACGACGTAGAATGGCAGACCAAGTCCTTCGGCAATGGCCTCTGCAAACGAGGTCTTGCCGTTACCAGGTGGTCCGGAAAGCAAGACACGGTGGCGGGGCTCAAAGCCATTGGCACGCAGAACATCGGCGCGCTGGTGCTCCTCGATAAGCTGACCACCGCTCTGCCGAGCGGGAAGCGGGAGCAACAGATCATCGAGCCGCAGCCGAGCTGTGACCTCTAGAATGGCTTCGCGACCATTGACGGGGTTAAGGTGCTGCGAACTGGCGGTCAACGCGGGCGGCGTGACCGGTACAGCCGAAAGGGCCCGCTGTAGACGATCGGCAACAATATAGTGCTTCTTAGCCCGCTCATCTGCGACCAACGCCTCGGCCGTGGAGCGCACCGCCTCACGATCGCCGACCGCGCCAGCGCGAACGAGATTAATAAGAAGATCACTACGAGCCATAGCTGCCTTAATTGATCACTCGCTTCGAACCCATGAGAGATTCGTCCGCTCCCCCACGGTCGTTTGCGTGTCCGTCACAGTTCTGCGCGCCGGGTCGCGTCAAGACAGTGCTGTGTCGAATCCACGAACACCTTAGGTGAAGGTTGGGCAGACGGTAAGTGCTTGAGCTCGCAAATTTGCGACCTGGAGCGTTCGCACTACGCTTGAAATGGGCGGCGTCCGGCTCTCGCGATCTCGTCCGCGGAGCAACTTGGCCGCTTGTGGACTGTCAAGAAGGAACCCAGTCCAATGCGAACGGCAGGTTCATGGCAGCTCTCAATGTCTAGAGGTGACGATCGCAACACCGCGAGGCGCTCCACGAACTCCCAACTGGGACACTCGTCGCGTCGGGCGCCTCGCCTCCGAAATGCCGCCCGATCGGGAGCTTCGCGGTCAACGCCGCCACATCCGCACCCTGCGAATGGCCCGCCCGAAGCGGCTAGAATTGCGGGAGCTGGCCCTGTGGTTCCGCCATTAAAGGCGCCGCCCCGGCGGGCGGCGGCTGGTTGATCGGCATCAGGCCCGCCATCAGTTCAGGCTCCAGCCCAATAGGCTCGCCAGAACCCATCGGCGTACTCGCCGACACCTCACCCGGCGGCGCCCCCTGCAGCGCCTGCACGATCTCCCCGACCACGCCCTGAAGCTCGACAATCGCCTGCGCCATGCCGGCGAGCGCCGGGTCGGCCTGCGGCTCAGCCACCTGCTCCCCCGCCCCCCGCCCCAGCATCTGCGCAACCTGCGCAGCCTCCAGCGCCAGCTCGGCCTTGCCGGCTTCGGCCTGCTTGCGGCGGGCCTCCGCCTGCTTGGCCACCAGCTCCGCCTCGCGCGTCGCCAGCTCCATCTGCCGCGCCGCCTGTTGCGCGGGATCGGGCGGCGGCGGCTGCATCGCTTGCGGCAGCGGCCTGCCCGCCTTTTGCGCCTTCAGCGCGCGGATCTCGGGCGGCAGCACGGTTTCCAGGCGCTCGCCGATCTCGTCGGCCAGATGCCAGTCCTGGGCTTTGGCGACGAGGTCGAGGATCAGCGGCGCGGTCTGCGGCGCCGCCTGGATGAAGGCCGTCATGCCGTCGCGGACTTCCTCGCGCTTGGTCGCATAGCTCGGCCCCATCTGCAGCGCGACATCATAGGCGCCGGTCGTGACGTCATTCGAAAGCCGCGGCGTCATGCCGTCGGCGGCGACGCCGCCGAGCTGGTTGATCCTGATCTCCTGCGTCCTGCCGTCCTCGCCGATGATCCGCAGCACCCGGGCCGTGTCGTAGATTTTTGGGATCAGGTCGACCAGGATCTTGCCGGTATGGCGGATCGCGCGGGCCCAGTTGTCGATATAGACGTAAGTGCCCGTGTCGCCCTCGCGCTGGCGTGCCAGGATCGCCCTGCCGCTGGTCTCGTTGGAGCGCTGGCCGAGCGAAGAATTGTAGATGCCGATGACCGACTGCATGTCGCGCGCCGCCCGCTCGATGCCCTCGGCAATGCCCTGCGACGACACCGCCGGCTGCACGCGCTGCGGCGGAATGCTGCCATTGGCGCCATCGGGCGTATAGGGCAGATAGGCGTGGTTGCGGCGGTTCGCCGTCTCCCAGACATCCTGGTACTGCTCAAAATTCTTCTCGGTGCCGATGAAGGGCGCTTTTGGCTGCAGCGCCGTCACCTCGGTCTGCGCCGATGACAAATAATTGTAGCTGCGCTGCGGGTCCTTGGCGAAGCGCACCACGCCATGGCGCATGATGCGCCGGCCGATGCCGACCTCCTCGCCGATCACCGGGACGATCGGGATATGCGAGCCCGGCCAGAGCTCCGGCCCCTCGACCACCTCATGGGCGGTGACGAGCGAGCGATGGAGCCTGTAGGACTCGCGCTTCTCGACGCGGATGCCACTCGCCTTCAAGGCCTCGGCGCGGGCCTTGTCCCCCGAGACATCCTCGATCGCGCCGTCGTCCAGCAGCGCCAGCGTCTTCCTGACCGGCGTCTTGCACCAGTATTCGCCGACGCGGATCGTATCAGCCGCGATCCAGTCGCCGCGCGTCGCGCCCGCCGCCCCTGAAGGCGCGAAATCGGTGACCGTGGCGTCGGGATAAAGCGCCTTGAACTTTTCGCGCGACATGTCGAAGGGCACGAGGCATTTCACCGCGTCCTCGCGCGTCGGCAGCACGGCGTCGATATCGAACATCACGCCGAGCGCATCCTCGATCGGCGCGATGCGGATTTCCTGGTTGAAGGTGCTCTCGCCGGCATATTCTGTCTTCACGCGCCAGGCGCCGATGCCGCAGGTGACCTGGCTGTCGGCGCCCTGAAAATACACGCCCGGCGCATCGGAGCGGTTCTCGATATAGCGGATCACGCCCGCCAGCGCCTCGGCCTTCTCCTCGTCGCCATGGTCGTCGACGGGGATGACCTTGATCGCCGGCCGCATCTGCCGCATGTCGCCGGTGACCTGGCGGACATATTGCGGGATCTGGTTGATGGTCTGGACCGGACGGCCTTCCTCGATGCGCGCGGCCTCGATCTCTTCAGGCCACTGGTTGCCGGCGCGGAATTCGAGATCGTCATAGCCGGCCTCGATATTGGCCCGCTCGCGCTCCATCCAGTCGTCATAGACCTTCAGCGCGTCGCGCACGATCTTGGCCTTGTCGTCGGCAGCCGTCATCCCGGCGCCCCTGTCGTCGATGGCCATCGCGTCGCCGTCTTGCTGATCACTGTCCCGGCCGATCCCGGCCTTGCCGCTGGTCATGCTCATGCTGCCATCCATCCGCCGGGCTTGCCGGCGAGCCTGAGCTTGCGCTCGCGTTTCGCCATCCGCGGCTCCTCGTAGACGACGCAGGCGAGCCCAAAAGCGTCGGCCGCGTGCGAGGCCCAGTCATGTTCGGGGCCGAGATCGATATCGCGCGCCTCGTGCTTGCGGGCGTGATAGGCGCCAAGCGCCTCGAGCCCGGCCGTCGTCGTCGCCTCGTTGATCCAGATCACCGGGAACAGGCGCCGTGCCGCCTCGATGCGCTGCATCGCCGCGCCCTTGCCCTGGTTCGGCACGACCGTGACCTCGAAGCCGGCTTCCCTGAGCGCGCTTTCGTAGGAGACGTCATAGACCTTGTCATTGCTCGCCCCGTCATGGGGCAGGATGCAGAGCGCGCTGCCGTAGCCGTTCGCGCGCAGCCAGGCGACATGGCTGGCGAGCGGCTGTCCTTGCGCCTCGTAATAGTTCAGCACGCGGATTTCGCGGCCGACGAATTGCATGATCCAGATGGCGCAGGCATCGGCCTTGGCGCCGGTGCCGCCAATGTCCCAGATCGCGCGGATCGTCATCAGCGGGTCGGGGCCGACCGCGCCCACCCTGCCCTGCCGCCGCATCTCGGCGAGCTGCGTCGCGTAATAGGCGCCGACCGAGATGCTGGCATAGCCGCCTTCCCAGATATGGTCGTAGTGCTCGGCATTGTCGCGCAGGCAGTCCTGCCGCTCCCGTTCAAGCACGCTCGGAAACCATGGGTTGTGCCTCCAATTGGCCTGGACGACGACGGCGCCGGTCGGCAGGGCCGGGCCGCGCAGCATCTGGTCGATCGGGTCCTGCCTCCGGCGCGGGTTCCAGCCGCACCAGATCTCGGAGCCTTCCGCGCGCAAGGTCGGGCGCAGCAGGCTGAGCGAGCGGGCCGAGATCGTCTGCGCCTCCTCGATCCAGGCGCGCTTGAACCCTTCCAGCGACTTGATCGATTCCGCCGTGTGGTCCTGCATGCCCTGGAAGATGATGGCTCCGTCGCCCGGCGTCTGGATCGTATCGCGAAAGATCTTGAACCCTTCCGCCTGGCCTAGCCCGAATTCCGCGAGCTTTGTCTCGATCAGGCGCTTGGCGCTCTGTTTCAGTGTCTTCTGGACCTCGCGGATGCAGACAGAAAGCAGCCCGCGCTCGCGCAGGCTGTCCTCGACCAGGAGCCCGGCGAAGAAATGCGATTTGCCGGAGCCGCGCCCGCCATGGGCGCCCTTGTAGCGGGCCGGCTCCAGCAGCGGGGCAAAGACCCTAGCTGTCGGAATCTCCAGTGGGATCAACGATGACACGGCGAATGGCCTCGATGCGGGCACCCTCCGCGGTGGGCGCAGTCGGCGGCGGCTTGTCGCTGTATTTCTGCGGCTGGAGCCTTGCGGCCATCCATTTGCGGGTTTCGATCTGCAGCTTGCGCTGGTCGGCGCCCCGGGCGGTCTCAGGCGCAGCCTTGTCGGCCTGCCCGCCTCACCCTCGGCGGGCGCGTCGGAAATCTCCAGGATCTCGTCGAACAGCGTATCGGCCCGGAACTCGCGCGCCCTGGCATATTGCCCGCGAAACCCCTCGTTCTCCTCCAACCAGCGAAACACCGTGCCGGTCGTGGGCATGCCGGCTTCCGCGCAGATCGCGCGCAGGCTCTGGCCATCGGCGATGCGCTCGCAGATCAGATCCGCGAGATTTTGCGTGAACAGGCAGGAGCGCGCCATCGCTGCGGGTCCGGACATGAAAAACCCCGCTTGGGGCGCGGGGTGGGAGATGGGCAAGCCATGCGCTGAACGACTTGGTGCCGCGAGATCAATCACGGACGATTGAGGACCGATGTTCACGCCTTCGAACAGGCGTCACACATAGAAAACGAGGTAGATAACGACCACCCAGAAATGCCAGGATTTCAGGGTTGCGTGTCTCACAGCTGATGCGAAGTTGCCCTTCCGCCACTCCGCCACCGCATCGACAAACGAGCAGAGCAACCCAAAGATCACGTATATTGGGATAATGATGACGACCCAGGCAAAGGCCCATACGGAACGGGCGATATCTGACGCAATCTGCTTCAGCATCATTCAGCGAGCAATGCGGGCGCAAGGGCGCGAACATCAATGGAATGTTGGCCTGTACGCTTAGCCCCCGGATAGGCGACAGCAAATTCTTGCTTGCTCATCGCGGGGACTTCTTGCTCAGCCACCGTAATCCCCCAAGCTTCCCTTGGAGGAATCATGGCATAATCGGGGTGTGGGTCAACAGCTCCCAGTTCAGATACTTAATGTGAGCACGTTGCGCCGGAGGCTCGCAAAGACCTGGCGGACCGGCAGAGAATGCGCGCGGTCTGAAACGCAAAAGCGCCCGGCCATCCCTGGCCCGGGCGCAAATCACCACCTTGAATAAAGGCATAGCATGCACAAAAAACGCATGTAAAGCCCCTGTATGCGATTTTTGTGTATCACTTTCGGCCTGAGCCAACGGAGCGCTGCCGGGCGTCTCCACTCACGCCGGCGGCGTGGCGTAGCCGCGCCTGGCCATGCAGTCGTCATAGACCGCCTTCATGGCGTCGCTCCGGCGGGCGGTCGCCTGGTCTGCGCCGGCGCCCCTCGCCCCACTGACCGGTTTCGCCGCCGCCTTGTTGGATTCGCGGATGCAGGCGGCGGCGTCCCTGTTCGCCAGCGCCTCGAGCGTCGCATTGCCGGCGCCCGGCCGGACAGCGGTGCGCTGCGGCCCCGGCGAAGCGTCGCTCGCGGCCTGGCACCCGGCAAGTGCGAGCGAGACGATGATTGCGGCATGGCGAAGCATGAAACCCTTCCTCCTGCGCCGGTCAGAGCATAGGCCGCAGCGGCTTTCAACCGGCGCCCTGGTTCGCTGGCCTCGTCATCCCTGCGGCTGCGCGCGCTATTGCGGCGGGCTCGTCTCCGAGAAGCGCGCGGATGGCCTGCGCGGCCCGAAAGGAGCCCCCGGCAAGAATGATCGATCGGATCGATCGAAACAAGACAAACAACATGTTGGATTGCTTTAATGAAAGAGCCCAGGCACGGCGCATCGAACTGCCAGGTGCCGCCATGACGCTGCAAAGCCACAATCAAACGAGCTCGGCCGGCCGGATCCCCGGCAGCCTGAAGCGCCTTGGACCTGGCCTTCTGCTCTGCCTGGCCGTGTCGGGGGCTGCTCTCGCCGTCGAGCATCTGGAGACCGCCTTCTTCCAGCGCGCCTGGCTCGAGGCGCTCGTGCTGGCCATTCTCTTGGGAACCCTGGTCCGGTCGCTCTGGAGCCCCGCCAGAAGCTGGCGCGCCGGCATCTCGTTCTGCGCGAAGACGCTGCTGGAGGTCGCGGTCGTGCTGCTCGGGGCGTCGCTCAGCGCCGCCACGATCGCCACCGCCGGCGCACCGCTTCTGCTTGGCATCGCCGCCGTGGTCTTCGTCGCGATCGGGCTGAGCTACGGCATCGGCCGCCTGCTCGGACTGCCGCAGCGCATGGCCATCCTCGTCGCCTGCGGCAATTCGATCTGCGGAAATTCAGCCATCGCGGCCACCGCGCCGGTCATCGGCGCCGATGGCGAGGACGTCGCCGCCTCGATCGCGTTTACCGCGGTGCTCGGGGTCGCGGTCGTGCTGTGCCTGCCGCTCCTGATCCCGGCGCTCGGCCTCAGCGTCCACCAGTTCGGAATCCTGTCGGGCCTGACGGTCTATGCCGTGCCCCAGGTCATCGCGGCGACGGCGCCAGCCGGCCAGGCGGCGATCCAGATCGGGACCCTGGTCAAGCTGGTGCGCGTGCTGATGCTCGGCCCCGTCATCCTCGTGCTCTCGCTGCTGTCAGGCCGGCTGCGCGCGGAAACGGACGCGCCGGCGCCGCATGTGACGGCTGGCGATCGCCCTGCCCCGCACAGGATCGCGCCGCATCATATCGTGCCCTGGTTCATCCTCGGCTTCCTGGTGCTGGCGGCGCTGCGCTCGGCCGGGCTGATTCCGGCGGTCCTGCTTGCGCCACTCGCGACCATCGCGAACCTGCTGACCATTGTCTCGATGGCGGCGCTCGGGCTCGGCGTCGACATCCGCTCCGTCGCCCGGGCCGGCCCCCGCGTCGCAGCCGCCGTCATCCTCTCGCTGCTGGCGCTCGCGGCGACCTCGCTTGGCCTCATCCACCTGATCGCGGTGCCGTGAGGCGGAGGTTCTCGGGCCCCGACCATGGAGGGGAGCGCCGCGCCGCTCAGCGCTGCTTCAGCCTTGTGATCGTTGCCTCGGGAACTCCGGGGACGTTGTTGGCCAGGAGATAACGCGGGCTGGACTGCACCCATTTGTCGCGCTCACCCGCGACGGAGCATTGAAAGCCGAGATCGGCGAGGGAAGACCGGCGCATCGTGCATGTGAGACTTCAGTCAGGGTCGCACGGTTGCGAGACCGGAACGCCGAAGCGCCGGTCATTCCTGGCGCGGGCGCAAATCACCCGCGCCGGTCCAACGTCCTGGGCCTCGTCGCCGGCCGTTATCTTGTGCGGGTCGGCAGCCACGCCCGCGCTCAGCCGGCAGCAAAGGCGCGACCAGCGCCCATGCATCCTCCGCCAGACCGATCCGCTCGCCCAAGGCTTCCGCCAGGACGACGCGTTGAATCGACATGTCAGCCGTGCGTCAAGACGCGCCGTTATTGCCTTGGGCAGGCAGCCCACGTTCAATGCCGGGGTCTGGGCAGCGCATGGCTGCACCGTCGGATTTGACTGGGAAAGCGCATGACTCTCAGCTTCGTAAAGATGCATGCCAACGGTGATGACTTTGTCGTCGTCGATGCACGCACGAGCCCCAATCCGGTTGATGCCGATGTCGCGAGATTCCTTGGCGACCGGAACCGCGGCGTCGGCTTCAACCAACTGGCGGTGGTGCTTCCCTGCGACGATGCCGCCGCTCGTCTCATCTTCTGGAATCCAGACGGCACGACCTTGGGTGCGTGTGGCAGTGCAACGCGCGGCGTCGCTCACCTGATGATGAAGGAGGCCGCGAGCCAGGAAACGACCTTGCGCACCGAGCGAGGCGTGTTGCGCTGCCTGTCGACACAGGACGGGCCTATTAGCGTCGATATGGGCGCACCTCGGCTCGATTGGCGCGACATTCCCCTCGCCGAGCCTTGCGACACATTGCGATTGCCGCTCGATGGCGAGCCTGCCGCTTGCAGCATGGGCAATCCGCACTGCACGTTTTTCGTTGATGATCTCTCGGCGATCGACCCTTGGTCGGCAGGGCCGCAGATCGAACACCATCCTCTGTTTCCTGAAAAAACCAACGTCCATTTCGTTCAAGTGCTGGACCGCAAGCGCATAAGGCTGCGCATTTGGGAGCGAGGCGGAGGCGTGCCGGCGGGATCAGGATCTTGCTCGTGCGGCGCGGCCGTGGCGGCCATCCGCCGTGGGCTTGTCGACGAGGAAGTCGAGGTCATCTGTGATGGTGGAAGCGTGGGTGTTTCCTGGAAGGCTGGAAGCGGCGTGTGGCTGACGGGCAGGGTCGCGACCGTTTTCCGTGGCGAAATCGCGCTCCCAGGCAAATCCATGCATCGTCAGGACGGCAGCTTTGTCGACAAGGCCTAGCTCAGGCTGCGTTCGGGCGAGATCGTCCGAACGCAGAAAACCTGCTCGACTCCGATAGTTTAGAGCGTCTTCGTCGAAACAGGACGCAAGGCACGTTTGATCGCCTGACCGGTCGCCGGTTTTTTCGTATGCTCCTTCAGCCGGGCGGTCGCCTCCCCGGCTGCAGCGCTGCCCGGAATCTGCCGCCCCAAGCGAGGTTGCCCGATGACCCGTGCCGAGTTCGCCGCTCTTCGCCAGGCCTGCGGGTTGAGCCAGGACGACCTTGCCCTGGAGTTCGGCCTGAGCCCGGAAGCCGTGCAGGAGATCGAGACGGGGGCCGATGGGGAGGAGGTCAACACCCTTCACGCCCTGGCGATGGAACGCGTTTCGCTCCAATGCGCCGTCTGCAAGGAAAACCCCACGGTGGCGGCCGCCTCGGTGCGCTCCGACGCGCTCGACCTCGCCTGGATGATCCGGGGCTGAACCGCGAAAGCGCCCGGCCATCGCTGGTCCGGGCGCAGCTCGCCACCGCCATGATCCTGTCGGCTCGCTCGCCTCGCTCGCGGCGGGACTGCAGCCCTTGTTTCCCGATCCGTTGACGCTCATCGCGCCGTAACTTATAAGTTACGAATGTTCGAAGTCCGCCAGACCAGGATCTTCTCCAGCTGGCTCGGGGCCTTGCGCGACACCAACGCTCAGCTGCGAATTGCGACGCGCATCCAACGGATGGAGGACGGCAATTTTGGCGACGTCAAGCCGGTCGGCGAAGGCGTCAGCGAAATGCGGATCAGCTATGGGCCGGGGTATCGGGTCTATTTCATCCAGCAGGGCAGGACGATCGTTGTCCTGCTGTGCGGCGGCGACAAGAGCAGCCAATCGGCGGATATCGCCAAGGCAAAGCGCATGGCACAGGAGGCCTGAGACATGCCCCTCGAAACGACCCGCTTCGACATCCAGGAGCATCTCAAAACCCCTGAGCAGCAGCTCGCCTATATCGAGGCCGCCCTCGATGAGGATGACCCGGCGTTTCTTGCCAAGGCTCTTGGCGAGGTCGCGAGGGCGCGCGGCATGACCCAGGTGGCGAAGGATGCGGGCGTGACGCGCGAAGCTCTCTATCGCGCGCTCAGCGAGAAGGGAGACCCTCGCCTTTCTACCCTGATGGGCGTGATGAAGGCGCTCGGGCTGAAGCTGCGGATTGCAGCGTGAACGGAAGCGGCAAGGCCGACGCGATGCCGGCTTGCCCCGTGAACCTGTCGGGGATGGTTGTGGGCTGAAGCAGACGCCAGCGGGACGCGTCTGCGAGGGGCGGCAGCATCCTCGTTGTACCTGAAACGAAGAAGCGCCCGGCCATCGCTGGTCCGGGCGCTATCGCCATCACAAATTACGGCATCAGCTCAAGCGCAGCCGATGCGCGATCACATTCAGCGCGCAGCGGAAAATGCCCATGGTCGCGTGGTCGGTGATGTCGCGGTCGAGCACGCAAACCCGCATCAGGATGGCGTTGCCGTCATGGTGCAGGCCGGAATCGGCAAGCGCATCCTGCAGCTCGCGATACTCCGAGCGGATCTTGGCGACCGTCTCGACGTCGAGCTCAGGCCCCTCGCCTGTCGTGCCCGCGACCAGCTCGGCGACCATGCTCGGCAGCTTGGGGAGGCTGTCGGTGATGTGGCGGTGATAGCGCACGAAACGGCGCGTCACCGTCTCGGCCGCCTCGAACTGGCGCCGGTCGATCATCCCGCCCAGAAACATCCGGCCAAAGGCATAGCCGGCCATCGGCGAGGCATTTCCCTTGCGGTGCGGCTGCGCCAGCGCCACCGCCATGATCTTCTCGGGGCGCTCGCCCCGCTCGGCATTCCTGATCCGGCCATTGCGGTAGCGGCCGACATCCGTGCGGGGTTTGCGTCCTGCGCGTGCCATCGTCTCGTCTTTCTCTGCTGGGGTTTGCTCTGCTGGGGTTTGGGGGCTTGGTGCGGCCCGTGCGGCGACGCCCGCCGGCGGGTTTTGTGTCTCGGTCATGCTGTTGGCTCGCTTGCTTGCGGGGTGGTCGGGGGAAGCCGGCTGGGCACGGTCCAGCAGCCGGTCCTGTCGGTCGGAAGCGGCCTGCCGCCCCTCGCCTGCCGCCAGGCATCCCAGGCCTCGGGATCGTCGATCGGCGAGATCCGGACGCCGGCCCCGGCATCGCTCCCGGACTGGCCCGGCTGGGCTGCAAGCGCGAGCCCGGCATTGACGCCCCATTCCGGCGCAAAACCCTGCCAGCCGCGCAGGATCATCAGGTCGGCGGCGCGGTCCGGCTCGGCGRCCAAAGCGAGCTGGCTCGCCAGCAGCCTGGCGGCATGCAGCGTCAGTGGCTTCTTCAGCGTCCGGCGATGGGCGATGACGGCCTGAGCCTGCTCCTTCGAGAGCACGGCGCCGAGCGCAGCCTCGATCTCCCGGTGCTCAGGAAGCGCCCTGGCGCGCCCAGTCCCCCTGGGGGCTGGGGGTGATTGTTTATGTGATTGTGATTGTGATTGGCATGCCTCCGGCATATGCCCCGGCAGTGCTCCGGCATCTGCTGCAGCATCTGCCCCAGCACATGCCTGAGCATCTGCCCCGGCATCTGCCCCAGCATGGACCTGCCAGCGCTTGACGGCCTTGGCCCGTGCCTTCCCGCTGACATCGGCGGCGGCCTGCAGCTCGGCATCGATGCGCTTATGGACCCAGCCCTCGGCGAAGAGATCGGCCAGCGTGTCACGGCTCGCGCTCCATTCCGCCGGCGACATCCGGGCGATGCGGGCAAGCCGGCGGTCCTCGGTGGGGAGCCCGCTATTTTGCCAGTAATGCATGATCAGCAGGAGATAGCCGCCATGCTCGGCCGCGCTGAGATGGCCGGTATCGGCGAGATAATCGGCGACATAGAGCGGCATCCAGGCCCGGCTCATCGCCTGCCTCCGCACTCTGGCGCCCGGTTCCCAGGTTTCTTGCCCTCGGTCCGGGCAACGGGAACGCCGCCATAGCCCCGCACATCGGCGCCGCGGCGCTGATTGGTGACGCGAATGGCGTGAAGAATGGTGGTGTGGTCGCGGTGGAACAGCCGCCCGATCTCGGAGAGCGACAATTCGGTCTCATCAGCCACCCGCCAGATCGCGAGCTGTCGCGCCCCGGCAATGCGGGCGACGCGCTGCTCGCCTTTGAGCGCATCGATGGCGATGCCGGTCTCGGCAGCGACGGCCGCGATGATCGCGCCGGCCTGCATCTTCCCGCGCAGCGGCGTGCTGGCATGGTGCAGACGGTATTGCTTGCGCACCACGGCCCAGGGCACGGCGCCGGGCCGGGCCTCGTCCTGCGACTTACCCGCCTCGCTGGTGACGGCCTCGCAGGCGCCTGTCGTGGGCTTGGCGCGGGTTTCGCGCTCCGGCCGTGCGGCCACCACGACCGGCGCCGGCTCCTCCGGCTTGGCCGCCTGTTTCCACGGCAGGGCCTGCCTGGCGCGATAGGCTGCCAGCATCTCTTCGGCGTTGCCATACTCCCTGGCATAGCCCTTGATCGGGAGAGCGGTCATCGGTGCCCCCTGTCCAGCGGGAAAGCCAGTTGCGCCTCGCATGGCGGGCGAAACCGGGCGATGCGGCCAGGCTGCGCACGGGTGCAGGGCGCCGCGGGCTCCGGCGGCGTAGAGGGCACGCCGTCGGCCGGCCAGAGATCGGGCCGCCAATGCTGGCGCGAAACGCCGGTCGCGGCCTCGAGCCGAAGCGCCATCCAGGGCGAGACTGAAGCGGCGCGCTTGGCCTTGTTGATCGCCACCTGCGAACAGCCGACGGCAGCCGCGAGCCTGGCTTCGGAACCGGCCCGGTCGATCTCACGACGCAGGAGATCGCGCGGCGTGACGAGAGCGACTGGCGTGATGGAGACGACGGGCGTCGCTGGCGGCACTGGCGTGGCTGGCGCGACTGGCGCGACTGGCGCGACTGGCGTCGCTGGCGCCACTTGAGTGGCTGTGAGGGTTGAGGGTGGGTGAGCGGTTGGGTTCATGCCTCATATTTATAACTTAAGTTATGATTAGTCAATCACAAAAGTTATCGAGACGTTCTCGATATCCTAAGTTATTGATTGCCCTATGGAACTCGGCCCGCTCATCAAGGATGCCCGCAATTCGCTTGGCTGGTCCCAGGCCGAGCTGGCGCGGCGCATCGGCGTCTCCCAGGTCGCGATCAAGAAGATCGAGGACGGCCAGACAAGGCGTTCAAAGCATCTGACCAGCGTGCTCGCCGCCGTCGGGCTGAAGCACCTGATCCTGGACGGCGCCCTGATGGCGGGCGATGACGAGCCCGAGCCCAATGCCGCGATCGCCGGCCAGCCGGAGCTTTTGAAGCCGCTCGGCGGCGCGCGCGACCTGCCCGTGATGGGCACGGCGGTCGGCGGCAGCGAGGAGGACGGCGATTTCCGGCTGAACGGCGATGTGCTGGAGCGCACGACGCGGCCGCCGGCGCTGGCCGGGCGCAAGCGCGCCTTCGCGGTCAACCTGATCACCAACAGCATGTACCCGCTCTACCGCGCGGGAAAGAAGATCTATGCCGACGAGGACGGCCGCCGCCCCGAGATCGGCGACGAGGTTTTGCTCGAGCTCTATTCCGACGAGGATGGCGAGCCCGGCCCGGTCTACGTGAAGACCCTGGTCTCGCGCGGCGCCAAGACGATCGTCGTCTCCCAGTACAACCCGCCGAAGGAACTCCGCTTCGACGCCATGCGGGTGAAGCAGATGCTGCGGATCATTCCCTATGACGAGCTGCTGGGAGTTTAGGGCTGGGAGGCTGCGTCTGAGCCGCTCATTGGAACGATCGGCTCGAAGCTGCTCCTGTCACCTTCAAGCTTGGTTCGCGATAGCCGGGGAAGCGTCAACATGCGCGTGGGATTGATCGGCATCGCACTCGGGCTATTGCTCCCGCTCCACTCCCAAGCCGAGGACATTCGCCCCGATCTCCCGCCCCCCGTGATCACGCGCTTGATCGTTCAGCCGGGTATCACGTTGGATATATCCGGCGTGGCCATTCGGGAAGTGTTTCGGCAGCTTGATGCCAATGGCGATGGCCGCTTGGACGAGGCCGATGCGAAAATGCATGAGGCGCTCACGATCGCGGGATTGAAGGCGTCGAACGCATACTCTGTCATGACCTCGGATATCGATGGCGACGGCTTTGTCACCGAGGCGGAGTTCCGTGCAAGGCACGGGTACGATGTGCGGACCCAGGACGTCACCCCCAGTCTGGCGGACAGGATCGAGCAGGACCTCAAAATGCTAGGAGAGGCCGACGCCGATCGCGACGGCCGTATCTCCTGGGCCGAAGCGTCGGCCGTGCCGCTGTACAAAATCTCCTCCGAGATTCTGGCTTTGGGCCCGCCCGGGCAGGTTCGCGACGTCCTCACCTTTGCGGGACGTGCCAAGGGACCATTGGATCTGGCACAGCTGAGGAGCCTGGTGGCTCCGTTTCTCAAGTCAGTCGACGTCGACAACAACGGGATTATCTCATCCGAGGAACTGGCGGCACTTCAGCAGCGGCGGCGCGAAGCAGAGGCAGTGGCCGAGCGCGCCGTGCCAGGGAAGCCCGAACAGCGTGCGCAATGCCGAAGGCCGCCGCAGGCGGGCCAGACGATGCCTGCCGATGAGGACCGACATTGCCCGGAGATCGCCGACGGGTTGCTGCGGAGATTTGTTCCGCTGGGGATGGCGAGCCCGGCCCAGCCTCTATCAAGACGCGGGTCTTACGCGGCGCAAAGACGATCGTCGTCTCCCAATACAACCCGCCGAAGGAACTCCGCTTCGACGCCATGCGGGTGAAGCAGATGCTGCGGATCATTCCCTATGACGAACTGCTGGGGGTTTAGGTTCGGGTGGCCCTGCAGCCGGAGCGACGTGGCTTCCTGCTCCTGGCCTTTGCCGTTGGACTGTTCCCGATCGCGCAACAAGCGGCCCCATGCAAGACCCGGAAGCAGACGTTGCCAAGGGTCTCGCCTGACTTCGGTTCCCGCCCCAAAGCGAAACTAAACCTGATGCTCTGACAGCCATTCAAGCGTGTCTTCCGCACTCTTTTCGGGCCTGGTTACCGGATGCAAGACGTGTTCGATCGCTCCGTCCTTGACGACCAAGGTCAACCGCTCAATGAGGCGCATTCCGTCCGCGACGAAAGTTGGAAGCGACAGCGCATCCGTCAACTGGAAGTCCTCATCGCTCAGCACTTCAAATGGTAGGTGCAGACGTGTCGCCATCTCTTGCTGATAGGAGGTTGCTTGGGTGCTGAGACCGAACACGGTCGCTCCAGCGCGAGCCATATCGTCATGATGGTCACGAAATGCGCAGGCCTGCGGGGTACAGCCTCGAGCGCCGGGAATGACATCCCAGCCAGTAGGCGCAGGCGTCCCCGGTTCACTCGTCCGAGGGTAACAATAGATCACCGTGCGTCCTCCAGGCAGTGACGCCAGATCGACCTTTCGCCCCGTTGTTGAACGCAGAGCGACCGCGGGCATCCGAATACCGACCAGACGAGAGCTTAGGGACATTGATTGCCTCGGTCAGATTTTGATCTTGGCCGATTCCATCGCATGCCGGATGTCCGATTCCCACCGAGACATAGGCGGCGCGTCATCGCTATTTCCGGAGTCGACCCAAGTGAGACATTAGCCGATCAATGTCCGGCGACCGGAGTTGGCCACATTTTGACTCTTGCAAAAGTCCAGTCAGGAAGTCTGGCTGTCGATGCCGGTTAACGGTCGACGGAGGCCGAGCGCCGACCGCGGCCCCTGGCGGCCCCCGACGATGCTGTCCGGGAATCAAGTAGCCTGAGCAGATCCTTGGTTAGCGGCACCCGCAGCGCTATTAGGCAGCGCTCTTCATCGCCGCGGTTCCTTGATCACGTCAGGGTGCTCCCTTTCCCATACGCCGATCGCGTTTTTGAGCGCTACTGACTCGCGGTAACTGCTCCCGTCCTGCACCGAGAGCGTTTTGATGCGCCGCTTTGCGAGTTCGTAGTCTTCAACGGTCTCGATCGTGAAAGTCGGCGCGTCCGACCGGCACGACTCCGGAGTGTGTTTGATCGTGGTTTTCATGGGCCACCTCTGCGGTTTGAAATGCTGACGATCGGCAACGAATTGCCAATCTTGCTACAGGGGTGACTGCTCGGCGCTGCGTCAGATCAAGCAGTGCCCCCGAAGGGCCGGCCGCGGCATGGCGGATGATGCCTGCCACTCATGGATGGTCCAATGCGTCCTGCGCCAAGCCAAGTCGCGCATACCCTTTAACGATCAGATCATATTTCACCAACGAAACGGCCAGACTACGAGCCCAGTCGACCACATCATTCCAGGGATCAACGACCTTCCCCGTCGCCGAAAGAAAGGTGATGACTGTGGCGATCTCTGTCTGCCCGCGAACGACAAGAACGCTCCCTAGTGGTCTCTGCCTGACGGAAGAGTCCTGCTTGGGATTCCCCTCGGTCGGCGCGTATGCGAGTCTGGCGCATGCGCACCGGGGTTTCGATCACCATCACGCCGTCTGATCGCCACCGCCTTGAGGCGGTGGCCAGGGACCGCAACGCCGCCCAGAAGCATGCGTGGCGGGCGCTGATCGTGCTGCTGAGCGCGGACGGCATCGGCACCAACGAGATC
>NZ_JBFUIY010000046.1:0-37840 GCF_056401655.1 Allobosea sp. P4_E12
CAATCGGGCGCCGCAACTGGCTCTTCGCCGGATCAAAAGCCGGGGGCGAGCGGGCCGCCGCCATCTACTCGATCATCGAGACCTGCAAGATGAACGGCGTCGAGCCCTTCGCCTACATCGCAGACGTCACCCGCAAGATCGCTGAAGGCTGGCCCAATAGCCGCATCGGCGAGCTCATGCCGTGGCAATGGACGGCGGAAACCAAGCAGATCGCCGCCTGACGCAGCGCGGTCCGCAGACCACGCTTACGAAGCAGCAGTGTTGGCTGGGCTTGGAGTGATCTCGACAAGCAGATGGGACGGGCAGCGGAGAACGCGCCTGTTTTTATCGAATCCTTGTACAACGGCTGTATGGACTGCCAGGCTGCTGGCCTAGGCGAGACGTCAATCTCATCAACAGGGTCTTGGCTGAGCACAAGGCCGGCTACAAGTTGAATCCTCCCTATCTGGTTGCGACGCAGGATTTCGCCCCGATCGCGGTTCCGGCGGTAACGCCATCGTTGGCAGCGCAGGCTCGTCCCTTGATCGACGAGGCTCTGAATTCCGCCGATCGCCTGCTGAGCGAAGGCAAGGGCCGACAGGCTGTTTCGGAGCTCCTATGGCTGTTGGAGTCGATCGCGACGGCTTTCAGAGGAACCGGGGACGGCGAAGACACGGTTCAGGGGAAGTATTTCAACGCCATCGTCAAGGAGATGAAGGTTTCCAGCAAGGGAAAGGGGCAAGAGCAGATCTTGACCTGGATGACGACCCTGCACGGTTACTTGTCGTCTCCAACAGGCGGTGGAGTTCGGCATGGGACCGATTTGCAAGCGGGCATTGCGATCCAGCCGCATGAGGCCCGTCTCTACTGCAACCTTATCCGCAGCTACATCACCTTCTTGATTGAAGAACATGAGCGCCAAGTAGTCGGACAGCCGCTACCTACTTGGCGCGCATGACCTAGTCACATGCGCGGCGCGAATTCCTCCCTCGCCGCCAGCGTGGCCTCAACCGCGGCCTTGAGCGGCCTGACTGAACCACCTCGCCAGACCTTCCTGATAGCTTCCAGCTCATCGCCATCGAGATTTGGGATCCAGCGCCGGTCGATATCCTCTTCTGCCGCGTAGTCATCCAGAATCGATGTCACGAGCTCCTCGAGGTGCTCGGGGCCTGGCGCCGGGATCTGCAAAATCCGGAAGCGATTTGCCAACGCTGCCGGCAGGCCGGCCAGGCTGTTTGCGGTCGCGAAATAGACGAGACCCGACAAATCCACCGGGCATTCGAGAGCTGGATCGAAGACCTTCTTGGCGTTATCGCGCTCCAAAAAGTCGAGCAAGCTGTCCAAAAGAGACCCATTTCTCTTGTCCGAACCCGTTTTCTCGATCTCGTCCAGAAGGACCGCTGGATTCGCGATCTGAGTGCGGGCGATTGCCTGCAAGGGGACCGACACACGGGCGCTCGCCCACTGCCTCGACGTGCCAGCAAAGGACGAATCTGCCACGCCCGCGCAGGAGTATTTCACCGGATGTAAGCCGAAAGCATTCGCGAGCTCCAGCGCCAACTTGGTTTTGCCGGATCCGGGAGGGCCGACCAGCAGCGTGGGCCGCAGACGAACCCTATCACGCCGACCGATCTCCTTGATGATCGAACTGATCGCCGACTCCGCCCACGGATACCGATCGACCAGGTCAGCATAGACGCCCGCGGGAGCGTCGACCCCGACCAAGGGCACGAGGCGATTTTCCAGGCTTTTGTATTGCGACCGCAGCGACGCGTCGCCGCTCTTGCCATCTTTAGGGAGGTGGCCGAGCGAGCCGACTACGGTGATGCCCGGATACTCCTCCTCGTCGCGCCTTTTCTTGAACCGATCCGCAAATTCCCTGAGGCCTGGTGGCTGGAAACGCGGCAGGAAGCTCAGGTCTTCATGGTCCTTCTGCCGTGCCTTCTTCATCTCCTCCTCGTCCGGAAATTCCGTCGCGACTCCGTCAAGGTCATCGACAGCGGTCGGGCGGGTCGACTCGGCGATGATATCGTCCGTAGCGCGCTGCAGCGTCCAATCGTCGAACACGTCGACGGCCATCTTGTAGTCCTCAGATGCTTTTGCAGCTGCCTTCCCGGCCTGCTCGCGAGCCCGGCGGCGCTGCGCGCTGCCGCGGCGCGCCCACGAATACTTACTCGCAATGTCGTTCACTGAGATATCCGTGTAATAGACAGCGCTGACCAGTGCCTCGGCGCTCCGCACGATACGTCGCGCGGGACATGCAGAGCGCAGCCATCCGAGTGGCGGCTTCCCGATCACCAAGCTCTGACGCGTAGATGTCCAGCCTCGCCGCGATGCTCCGAAGCATCGTCTGCCGATCGAACTCATCGCACTCATGCAACAGCTCGATGACTGTGTCGCGCGCGGCGTCGGCTTTTGAAACCGTCAATTCTCGGCTGAACGCAATCAGCTGACGCTCCAGATGGTCACTTGAATCTGCCATCCAGAAGGCCTGCCCCGCCGAGCCCGTATTCTCCGTGACCCACGTCTGAGCGTCGCGGTGCGGGTCTGATTTCCAGAAAGGTAGACCAAAGATCAGCTCATCGACTGTCGCGATGCGCTTGCCGTCCTCGACCTCCTTGCGGCATTTTTCCACGGCCGTGATGACCATCTGAAGCTGGTCTTTTTGGTCCATATCCATGCTCTCATGCTGGCCGCGCGGCCTTTGCCGCTAGCGGATTGCGCTTGGGTGGGGTGGCAATCAGATCTTGGGCGCGGGGCCGCTGATCAACTCCTCGAAGCTAAAATCCCGTGGATCTCCGAGGCGATAGAACCGCCCCTCGGTCCTTGCCCACCTGCCCTCCAGATCGACCGCGATGATTGGCGACGTCAGGACAGGGCGGGCGCCTGGGAAGCGCGGGTGCCCCGTCACCGTTCCGACCATCGCAATGGCGCTGGGGCCCGGACCGCGCTCGACAACCGACCAGCCGTTGATAACGGGGGCTTCCGCGAGCACACGCTCGGCGGGCCGCCAGCCACTCGCGAGAAGGTCAATGTCCCGCACCATATCGGCGGCACGCTTGCGGAGCTCGTCCGCGGTGTAGAAACGATCAGTTATGCTCATCTCCATCCTCACCGGGCGGCCTGTGCCGCGTCCGGATCCTGGAAAGAGCCTACAGCGTGTCCTTGAAAGTCACCCGTGGGTCAGATCGAAAATTTTACGAGAGCGCATGAAAACGGCTTCGAAATCCTCGGAATCGATGTCGGCCTCGACGAGATAGCCCTGCGCCAGAACGAACGCGCCGACCGCTTTGATGGTTTTCTTGTCTTCAAGGATCGCGCCCAGGCCAGCCAGGCAGCGCGGTGGAATGGCTGAAGTCGCGAACCGCACCCCCGTCAGGCGGCGCCGGTCGATTCCGGTGACTAGGGCCAATGCGTCTGGCCACATCTGGCCCCACACCTCCCTGGCCCGATCGGCGACTTCGCTTGCGACAACCGGGTTTATATCGTCGCGTGCGACCCCGACCAGGCCGGCTTGCGTCAGCAGGAAGCTATCTCGGCCGCGATAGACGAGTGGGTGAGCTCCAGTATCATCGTGGACAGTGCCGACATACAGAAGATCGACAGGCAGATCCGGGATCGGGTCCTTGAAGATTGAGAATCGCATGGCCGCTGCCGCTGAGCCCGGCCAGTTGCCGGTTCCCAAAGGGCTATGCGATGCTCGCCTGATCAGCAAGTCGGCAGAGGGCGATGTCGAGCGAGATCAACCAGGAGCGCGTCAACGATCATGCGAAGCTGATTCTGCATCGCCTGGTCGCGCGCGAGCTCGGTCGCGACCCGAGCTTGCTCCTTCGCGCTCGTGACGCACTTCAGGCCCGCGCGGCGAGGATGCCAGGCCGCGAGTTCACGTCCGAATGGGAGAAGCTGCTCTCCTCCCAATCACAGAGATCCGGCGGAAGCTGACAAGCTGCGAAGAGGAGATGGTGCGGCTCCGACTATCCTCCCCATTCATGATGGTGAGCGGCCTCGGTATCGACGACCTGCCTCTGAGGCGTCGCACTGCTGCCCGCATTGTGTTGGTTGAAGCTCGCCCTCCTTGTAGTCGCGCGGCTGTCGTGCCAGATACCCAAAGCTAAGCTTGATTGGTTCTGCCGCGAGAGCAGAATGAGTCGCTCTGCCGCTACCAACTATGATGATCTGGGCCCATCCTGTGACGATCAAGGCCTCACAACAGCGAATTCTGCTTACAGGCACTGCAGGCTTCGTTGGCTTTCATGTCACCGAGGCTTTGCTCGCGCAGGGCGTTCAGATCCTCGGTATCGACAATCTCACTCCGTATTACGATCCTGCGCTCAAGCAGGCGAGGCTCGATCGTTTGGCTCCGCGCAACGGCTTTTCTTTTGAGCAACTCAACATTGCCGACTATGACGCGCTTGATGACGCATTTGCTCGATTTCGCCCGGACGCCGTGATTCATCTCGCGGCGCAGGCTGGCGTGCGCTATTCGCTTGAAAATCCGCGCGCGTATGCCAGCGCCAATCTCGACGGCTTCGTGTCAGTATTAGAGGCCTGTCGTCATCATCCGGTTCAGCACCTGATCTATGCCTCATCGAGCTCGGTCTATGGCGCCAACGTCAATGTGCCGTTCAGTGAGCATGATGGCGCCGACCACCCAGTCTCGCTATATGCGGCAACCAAGCGCGCCAATGAACTGATGGCGCATTCGTATGCCCATCTCTACGGCATACCGGTCACGGGCCTACGCTTCTTCACGGTCTATGGCCCTTGGGGCCGACCGGACATGGCCTATTTCAGCTTTACCAAGGCGATTCTGGAAGGCCGACCGATCGACGTGTACGCCGAAAGCGAGATGAGCCGGGATTTCACCTATGTCGACGATGTCAGCGAGGCAATCGTCCGGCTAGTCGGTGAGCCGCCCGGAACTTCCCCCGATTTCAACGGGGCCTCGCCTGATCCCGCAACGGCTGCGGCACCCTACCGGGTTTACAATATCGGCAATCACACTCCAGTCCGACTCGACCACTTCATCGCCGTGATCGAGGCTGCATGCGGTAAGAAGGCCATCAAACGGCATATGCCAATGCAGCCGGGCGACGTGCCCGCCACATATGCCGACGTAAGCGCACTCGCATCCCGCGTCGGTTTCAGCCCGTCCACCACGATAGAAGACGGCATTCAGCGCTTTGTCGATTGGTACCGCGACTTTTACGACTTATAACTTGAAGATCGAGCGCACTACACGTCGACTTGCCCGATCCATGCAGCGAGCCGCGCATATGCGAAACCGGCTCCGCTCACCCGCGAATGATGAGCCTCAAGGCTCGGTAGAGATTTCCCACCTCAAGACCAACCGGTCCGCCAGATCGCGAACTTCGCATTTGTCTCGGCATTAGCCGGATAAAGTCCGAAGATGGTTTCACCGGCACGGACGCGTTCTTCGACGAAATCCTCATAGGCCGTCTGCTCATAGGCCTCCCCTGCGACTTCGTTGGCGAGATGGGCCGGGATCACGCAGACCCCCTCGCCGTCCCCGACCACGATGTCACCGGGGAATACCGGTACATCGCCGCAGCCGATTGGGACATTGATATCGGCCGCGTGGTGGCGGATCAGATTGGTCGGGGCGCTCGGCCGATTGTGAAAGGCCGGGAACGGCATCTGGGCGATGTCGGGCGAATCCCGGAAGCCACCATCAGTGACGACCCCGGCGACTCCCCGCTGCATCAGCCGGGAGACAAGAATGCCGCCGGCAGACGCCGCGCGCGCATCCTTGCGGCTGTCGATCACCATGACATGGCCGGGCGGGCAGGCCTCGACCGCCTTGCGCTGCGGGTGCTCGATATCGGCGAAAACCCCGAGATGGTCTAGATCTTCGCGCGCCGGGATGTAACGCAACGTATAGGCCTCGCCGACCATCCGAGGGGCCGCAGTTCCGAGCGGCCGCACGTCCTGGATGAAAACATTGCGGAAGCCACGCTTGAATAAAGCAGTCGTCAGAGTAGCGCTGGAGACGCGCTTCAGCTTTTCGCGATTTTCGGGGGTCAGCACGGACGTCATCGGAAGGTGATCCTCATTCGCTCAAAGGAGGCGGCATTCGACGCTGATGATCGCCGCCCCGGGGCCTCTATACCGCGCAGCCCCGGAATGCCGCTCTTGGTCAGGACATGGCAATCGCGCTTCACTCGATCTTTACGTTCGCCTTCTGCGCCACCTCGGCCCAGCGCTTGGTTTCGGCGGCGATATGGGCGGTGAAATCGGCCTGGTTCGAGCCAACCGGGTCGACCCCAAGCTTCCTGAGCTGCTCGACGGTTGCCGGCTCGCGCATGATCGCCTGGACCTCGGCAGAAAGCTTGTCGACGATCGGTTTCGGCGTCGCGGCAGGCGCAAAGAAGCCGTGCCAGGAGGTCGCGGCATAGCCCGGAATGAACTCGGCCAGCGCCGGCAAATCCTTGGCCACGGCGAGCCGTTCCGGCGTTGCGGTCGCGAGTGCCCTGATCTTGCCGGCTTCCACATGCGGCCACGCTATGGTGATGTTGTCGAAGGAAAGCTGGATCTGGCCGGAGAGCAGATCCTGGGTCACCTGCCCGCTCGATCGGTAGGGTACGTGGGCCATATCCGTGCCGGTCGCGACCTTGAACAACTCGGCTGCCATATGCGTCGAGGTGCCCGCGCCGGACGAGCCGAAGGAGTATTTGCCCGGGTTCTTCTTCAACAGCTCGATGAGTTCCGGCACCGACTTCGCCGGCAAGTCGAGATTGACCATCAGGATATTCGGCACGCTCGCCACCTGCGAGATCGGCGCAAAATCCTTGACGTGGTCATAGGGCATCTTGCTGTAGACGGCCGGGTTGATCGCATGGGTCGAGACCGTGCCCATGGTCAGTGTGTGGCCGTCGGCCGGCGCCCTCGCGACGGCCGCAACACCGGTGTTCCCGCTCGCCCCCGCCCGATTTTCGACGATGAACTTGCCATTGAGCCGCACTGCCAGCCGCTCGGCCAGGATTCTACCGAGAAGGTCGGTCGTGCCGCCGGCGGCGAAGGGCACCACGATAGTCACGACCTTCGAAGGGTAGTCCGACTGCGCCAGGGCAGCCGGGGCGATCATCAGGCAGGCGGCGGCCATTACCGCACGTCGCGTGAAACTCATCAGGTCTTCCTCCCTTGCTGCAGCGCCCGCGCAATTCGCGCCGGCTCGGCCCTTCTCGGGCTCCTTGCCGCAGGACGTAGCACAGAATTTCAGATTCGAAATCTGAAATTTCAGACTTGTTCCAACTTGATGTTTGTGATGTTTGATGCGGCGATGCAGGGCGTAACGCCGGAGCCCGATCGGGATTCGGCCCCTCCCCGGCACATGCTGGAACTATGATGACCGAGACGACCACGATCGAACCCGTCGCCCCTCACCTGCTGCGCTCCCTGCGCGAGCATGTGCATGAGCGTCTGCGTCGGGCGATCGTTGCCGGCAGCTTCCGGAACGGGGAGAGGCTGAACGAGCGTCAGCTTGCCGAGATGCTGGGAGTCAGTACAACCCCGGTGAAGGATGCGATCCGTAAGCTCGAAAGCGAAGGGCTTGTCCGCACGGAGGCACGACGCGGCGTCTTCGTGCTCTTCTCCGCGCGCCAGGCTCTGGAGATGGCGCTCGGACGTGCCGCAATCGAAAGCGTGATGGCGCATATCGCCGCCAATCGCATCAGCGACGCCGAGATCCGCGACATGTCGCGGCTGATCGACGGCATGGCGCACGCGACCGAGCACAGCGCACTCGAGGACCTCGTCAATCTGAACGAGGCCTATCACGGCGCGATCCACCGGATCTCGGGCTGCGCCTATCTGGAGCGCCGGCTGGACGGACAGCGCATGTATGATCACGCCCAGCGCATCGCACTGCTCGGCGAGCAGGACGAACGCCGCCAGGGTTTTGTCGAACACCAGGGAATCTTCGAGGCGCTGGCGGGGCGCAAACCCCAGCTTGCCGAGCAGCGAATGAGGAGCCACATCGTGCGCTCGGCCAAGAGCCATGTACGCCAGGTGTTCGGTTCGGATGCGGAGGGATTGGCCTATGACGAATGACCGCCTACGGACCGCATTACGCGGAATTTCCGGAGTGCATGTCACAGCCTGGAAGGCCGACGGTGAGGCCGACTGGGCCCTGACCGGCCAGCTCGTCCGACGCATTGCCGAGGCCGGCATCCACAATATCGTCTCGGCCGGAAATACCGGCGAGTTCTATCCGATGACCACCGACGAGGTCGCCCGCAGCCATGCTGTCGCCGCTGAAGCTGCCGCCGGCAAAGCGATGGTTACGGCCGGCATCGGCCGCTCCCTTCGCGAAGCGATCGCGACCGGCAAGCTCGCAGCTGCGGCTGGGTGCGATGCAGTGATGGTGCATCACCCGGTCGACCCCTTTGCGGCGCCGCAATCGCAAGCCGATTACATTCTCGCCATTGCCGAAACCCTGCCGATCCCGGTCGTCGCCTATATCCGCTCCGACGCGATCGGCGTGAGGGACCTCGCCCGCGTCGCGACCCACGCCAATGTCGCCGGCGTGAAGTTCGCATCAAACAACATGATGCTTCTGGCCGAGTGCGTGCGCGCGACGAAGGGCACCAGCGCGAACTGGATCTGCGGGCTGGCCGAGGGCTGGGCTGCGCCTTTCCACGCGCTCGGCGCTCGTGGCTTCACCTCGGGCTTGGTGAATGTCGCGCCCGAACGCTCCCTGGCGATCTGGCGGGCACTGGAGGGCAACGACTATGAACTCGCCCGACGCCTGGTCGATGAGATCGCCGGCTTCGAGACCCTGCGCACCAAATACGGCAACGGCGCCAATGTGACCGTGGTCAAGGAGGCGCTCGGCCTGCTTGGTACGCCGGTCGGTCCCGTCCGCCTGCCTGGCCTTCCGGAGCTGAACGAGAGCGAGCGCTCCGAGTTGCGCCGTGTCGTCGCTGGCTGGGGCGCGCGGCAAGCAGACGCGGAATAGCCGCAAGCGCCGTCGCAGAGCACCCCGACAAGGCATGCATCCCGCATTGCCGCCAGCGGACCGCTTCGCGACGCGCAATGGCGGTCAGGACCACAAGCAAGAAACATCCGAGGAAGCACCATGCCCCACCCCCGCAAGACGCCCGAGACGCTACGCAGCAGGCGCTGGTTCGGCGCCAGCGACCTGCGTTCCTTCGGTCATCGCTCGCGGGCGCTGCAGATGGGCCTCAATCACGAGGAGTTCATGGGCAAGCCGGTTATCGGCATCCTCAACACCTGGTCCGAGATCAACCCCTGCCACACCCATCTACGCGACCGGGCCGAGGCGGTGAAGCGCGCGGTCTGGGCAGCCGGCGGCTTCCCGGTCGAAATCCCCGTAATGTCGGCCTCCGAGCAGTATCAGAAGCCGACGACGATGCTCTACCGCAACTTCCTGGCGATGGAGGCAGAGGAATCGATCCGTTCCCATCCGCTCGACGGCGCGGTGCTGCTCGGGGGCTGCGACAAGTCCACGCCCGCCCTGATCATGGGCGCTTGCAGTGCCGGCCTGCCCTTCATCTTCGTTCCTGCCGGCCCGATGCTGCGGGGCAACTGGGCCGGCAAGGTATTAGGCTCGGGCGCCGATGTCTGGAAATACTGGGCCGAGAAGGAGGCCGGCAACATCTCCGACGATCAGTGGCGCGAGATGGAAAGCGGCATCGCCCGTTCGCACGGCACCTGCATGGTGATGGGCACAGCCGCGACCATGATGAGCCATGCCGAGGTGCTCGGCCTCACCTTGCCCGGCGCCTCCGCGATCCCCGCCGCCGATGCCGCCCACCCCCGCATGGCGGCGGCTGCGGGAAAGCGTATCGTCGAGATGGTCTGGGAGAATTTGACGCCCGACCGCATCCTGACGCGCAAGAGCTTTGAGAACGCGCTCACCGTCCATATGGCGGTTGCGGGCTCTACCAATGCGATCATCCACCTGATCGCGATGGCGGGTCGGGCCGGCGTGCCGCTGACACCGGAGGATTTCGACAGCTTCTCGCGCACGGTGCCTGTGATCGCGAACCTGCGGCCGTCCGGCGAATTCCTGATGGAGGATTTCTTCTATGCCGGCGGTCTCCCCGCCCTGTTGAAGCGGTTGGAGAGCAAGCTCCACACCGACGCCATGACGGTGACCGGCAAGCCACTTGCCGAAACAATCGCGATCGCAAAGGTCTATGACGACAATGTCATCCGTCCGCTCGACAGGGCCGTCTCGACAGCCAACGGGCTTGCAGTCCTGAAGGGCAATCTCGCGCCGAACGGCTGTGTCATCAAACCCTCCGCCGCGGAGCCACGGCTGCTCAAGCATCGCGGGCCGGCCCTGGTCTTCGAGGATTATGACGCGATGATGCGCGCGGTGAACGACGAGAACCTCGATGTCACCGCCGACCATGTCATGGTCCTGAAGAACTGCGGCCCGGTCGGCGGCCCCGGCATGCCGGAATGGGGTATGCTGCCCATTCCGAAAAAGCTGCTGAAACAGGGTGTGCGCGATATGCTGCGAATTTCGGACGCCCGCATGTCCGGCACCAGCTACGGCGCCTGCGTGCTCCACGTCGCACCGGAGGCCTATATCAGGGGACCGCTTGCTGCGGTTCAGACCGGCGACATCATCGTCGTCGACGTCGAAGCTCGCAGCATCTCCGTGGAACTTGGCGACGACGAAATCACCGAACGCCTCGCCGCTTGGTCACCGCCCGACCGCAATTATGCTCGCGGCTATGGCCGCATGTCCGCCGCCCATATCCAGCAGGCCGACAAGGGCTGCGATTTCGACTATCTGGAGGGCACGGCCAAGGTGGCGGAACCGGAGATTCACTGAGCGACCCCGACCGACCGTGAAAGCGGGAGCAGAAAGTCTCTCGACGGGCGAAAATCTATGCTTGGGCCGGCGGTGGGTTCAAGACACTATCAAGGCGAGCACGGCAGGTGCCGAGGTGCCAGGATTGGTCGACGGGGCAGTGGATGACGATCGGATTTGACGACACGCGCCCCTTCGACCCACGCCTTGCCTACGAGATGCCGACCAATTCGCAGATCGAGCAGGAGCGCTGGGTCTTCGCCATGTGCAATGGCAGGCGTGGTGGCCGCTTTGCCGAGATCGGCGCCTTCGACGGCGTCCTCCACAGCAACAGCTACTTTCTGGAGACCGAGCATGGCTGGACAGGTGTGGTAGTCGAGCCCAATCCCGATCTTTTCGCCAAGCTCCGGCAGAATCGAACCGCCATTTGCCTGGAAAGGGCCGTCTATCGCGAATCGGGCAGAATCCTCGACTTCGTCGCCTCCCAGGAGATCGGCACCCTCGAGGAGTTCGCCGACAGCGACGGCTATTCCAGACACCGTCGCCAGGCCATCGCGGAGAAGGGCCTGATCCAGGTCGAGACCATCACCTTCAACGAGATCGCGGCGATGGACGACTTCGCGTCGAACGGCTTCGACTATGTCTCGCTCGATACGGAAGGTTCCGAACTCGACATCCTGCGCAGCATCGATCTGGCTCGCCACCGGATCCCACTCTTCACCATCGAGCACAATTTCGTCGAACCGCGCCGGGAGGAAATCAGGCGCCTGCTAGCCCTCTCAGGCTATGATCGGCTGAATGTCGGCTTCGACGACTGGTACTTCCACCGAACGCTTCTAGCTGAACGCAATCGCGGCATCGTCGTGGACCACGACAAAATCAACCGCCATTTCAAGAACCTCTACAAGGACTAGGGCAGTGATTACTCAGCACACACGCCCCGAAAGGCCTTCGACGCATGTTGACGGTTTCGAGCAAGTCTGGAAGAAGCACGCACACAAAATGGCCAATTGAACGATGTTGGCGCAATCTTGAGGTTGAATGTGAATTCGCCAGTCGCGCAGCGGTTTATTGAACGCGTCCAGGATCGGTCGGTCGTCATTGGCATCGTCGGACTTGGTTATGTCGGCATCCCGCTTGCCCTCGCGGCGCTGCGCCAAGGTATCAAGGTCATCGGCTTTGATATCGACCAACAGCGGGTGGACGATCTGAACGCTGGGAAATGCGCGATCAAGCACATCCCGATGGATCTGATCGTCGAAGGTGTGAAGAACGGCACCTTCATTGCGACCACGGACTTCGACCGTATGGCCGAACCGGATGCATTGCTGATCGCGGTGCCCACGCCGCTCACCAAGCATCGCGAGCCTGATCTCTCGTATGTCGTGAAGACCACGGAGGCGATCGGCAAGCGCCTGCGCAGGGAACAGCTTGTCGTCCTCGAATCGACGACCTATCCCGGAACGACCGACGAGGTCATGCGCCCGATTCTCGAGAAGGCGACGGGCCTCAAGAGCGGCGAGGAGTTCTTCCTGGCATTCTCACCGGAACGCGAGGACCCGGGCAATCCCGACTTCGGTACGTCGACCATCCCGAAGGTTGTCGGGGGCGACGGCGCCGATTCGCTCGCCATGTCGGTGGCTCTTTACAGCGCTCTGGTTGTTAAGGCCGTTCCGGTTTCTTCGACCGCCACCGCAGAAGCAGTCAAGCTGACCGAAAATATCTTCCGCGCCGTCAACATCGCGCTCGTTAACGAGCTGAAGCAGGTCTATGCCGCGATGGGCATCGACGTCTGGGAGGTGATCGATGCCGCCAAGACCAAGCCCTTCGGCTTCATGCCTTTCTATCCCGGCCCCGGACTCGGCGGCCACTGTATCCCGATCGACCCCTTCTACCTGACCTGGAAGGCGCGCGAATATGACATCACCACGCGCTTCATCGAGCTCGCGGGGCAGATCAACACCCAGATGCCTTATGCCGTCGTCAACAAGCTCGCCGAGCTGGTCGACACCCAGGTCCGCAAGAACCTGAGCGACGCGAAGATCCTGATCCTCGGCATCGCCTACAAGAAAAACATCGACGATATGCGCGAGAGCCCCTCGCTCAAGCTGATCGAACTGATCGAGAAGCGCGGTGCCCATGTCGAGTTCCACGACCCCTATATCCCTGTCATTCCGCCGACCCGCGAGCATGCGGAACTGACCGGACGCAAGAGCGTGCCGGTTAGCAAGGAATCGCTCGCTGGCTTCGACGCCGTGCTGATCGCCACCGACCACGACGATGTCGACTACGGTGCTCTGGTCGCGAATTCGAAGCTGGTCGTCGATACACGCAACGCTTGTGCCCGCGCCGGCATCGTCGCCAATAACGTTTTCAAGGCCTGACAAAATGACGAGTTTCGCCCTGATCGGCGCTGCCGGCTATATCGCTCCCCGTCACATGTTGGCCATCAAGGCCGTCGGCGGCGACCTCAAGGTGGCCTATGATCCGAACGATTCCGTCGGCATCATCGACAGCCATTTTCCGCAGGCCCACTTCTTCACCGAATTCGAGCGCTTCGACCGGCATGTCGACAAGCTGCACCGGCGTGGCGAGGACATCGACTATGTCAGCGTCTGCTCGCCCAACTATTTGCACGACGCCCATATCCGCTTCGGATTGCGGTCCGGCTGCGACGTGATCTGCGAGAAGCCGCTCGTCCTCAACCCCTGGAATATCGACGGCCTCGCCGAAATCGAGCAGCACAGCGGCCGCAAGGTCAACACCATTCTCCAGCTGCGGCTTCATCCGGCCATCCAGGCACTCAAGGAGCGCATCGCGCAGTCGAATGAACGCCACGCCGTCGATCTGACCTACATTACCTCGCGCGGCCGCTGGTATCACGCCTCATGGAAGGGTGACGAGAGCAAGTCAGGCGGCGTTGCCACCAATATCGGCGTCCATTTCTTCGACATGTTGGCGTATGTCTTCGGCCCGCTACAGTCGCAGACCGCCAATCTTCGCGAGCCGGAGCGCGCTGGTGGCCTCCTCTCCTACGAGAAGGCCGACGTTCGCTGGTTCCTCTCGGTCGATACCAACGATCTTCCAGAGAGCGTCAAGGGCAAGAAGACGACGTATCGCTCGATCTCCCTGGACGGCGAGGAGGTCGAATTCTCTGAAGGCTTCACCGACCTGCACACACGCAGCTACCAGGAAATCCTGGCCGGCAAGGGCTACGGTCTCGACGACGTCCGCTTCTGTGTCGAAGTCGTCTCGCAGTTCCGGCACGCGCCAATCGTGTCCAGCGGAGAGCAGCACCCCTTCGTCCATAAATATCTGAAGGCCTGAGACGATGGCCGCGGCCTCAGAGATGCGCGACGACCCACGTTTTCCCGGCGCGAAGATTCACGAGAGTGCCTATGTCGACGACGGCGTCACTCTCGGGCCTGGCACGAAGATCTGGCATTTCGTTCATGTCCTGGGGCAAACGGTCATCGGCAAGGACTGCGTACTTGGACAGAACGTCATGGTTGGGCCGCGCGTCACCATGGGCGACGGCTGCAAGGTCCAGAACAACGTCGCCCTCTATGACGGCGTCGAGCTCGAAGACGATGTCTTCTGCGGCCCGTCCTGCGTCTTCACCAACGTCAACAATCCACGCGCGTTCCTGAACCGGAAATCCGAGTTCCGCCGCACCCTCGTCAAGAGAGGCGCGAGCATCGGCGCCAATGCGACCATCGTCTGCGGTCACACACTCGGCGCCTACTGCTTCATCGCCGCCGGCGCAGTGGTGGCGAGGGACGTGCCGGATTTTGCGTTGATGGCTGGCGTACCGGCTCGCAGGATAGGCTGGATGAGCCATAACGGCGCCAAGCTCGGGCCGGATCTCACCTGCCCTGAAACCGGCCGGCGCTACCGCGAAACCGGGCCGAACACCTTGGAGGAGATTCTGTGATGGGCACTCCGGCGATCGAGTTCATCGATCTCAAGGCTCAGCGCCAGCATATCGGCCAAGCCATGGATGACGCCATCCTCAGGGTGGTCCATGAGGGCAATTACATCCTGGGCCCGCAGGTCAAACAGTTCGAAAGCGAACTCGCCGCCTACTGCGGCGCAAAGCACGCCATCGGCGTCGCCAACGGCACCGATGCGCTCGTGCTGGTACTGGAGGCGCTCGGCGTCGGCCCTGGTGACGCAGTGATCTGCCCGAGCTTCACCTTCGCCGCCACCGCCGAAGTCGTTGCCTGGATGGGCGCCACCCCGGTCTTCGCGGAGATCGACGAAGCCACGTACAATATCGACCCCAAGGGCCTCGCCGCCGCGCTGGTCACCACAAGGAACAACAACCTCAACCCACGCGCCCTGATCACCGTCGATCTCTTCGGCCAGTCCGCCGATTACGACCCGATCGAGGCTTTCTGCACCGAGAACGGCCTGGTGCTGATCGCCGATTCCGCGCAGGGATTCGGCGCCCGCTACAAAGGCCGCGTCGTCGGTTCGATAGGCCAGTTCGCCACCACCAGTTTCTTCCCGGCCAAGCCGCTCGGCTGCTACGGCGACGGCGGCGCGATCTTCACCGACAGCGATGAGCACGCGGCCCTGCTCCGTTCACTGCATTTTCACGGCAAGGGCTCATACAAATACGACAATATCCGTGTCGGCGTGAATTCCCGCCTCGACACGCTTCAGGCCGCCGTGCTGCTTGAGAAGCTCAAGATCTTCGCCGAGGAGATCGAAAAGCGCCAGATTGTGGCTGGGCGCTACACCGAGGCACTCAAGGACGTCACGGTGACGCCCCATGTGATGCCCGACTGTGTTTCGACCTGGGCGCAGTACACGATCCGCGTCGACGCTCATCGCCGCGACGCCTTCCAGGCGGCGCTGAAGGACAAGGGGGTGCCGACGACGGTTTACTATCCAAAGCCCCTGCACCAGCAAACCGCTTACAAGCACTTCCCCGTTGCCGGCAACGGCCTGCCGGTCTCGGAGCGCGTCGCGCAGGAGGTCGTGGCGTTGCCGATGCACCCCTATCTCGAGGAAGCCACGCAGGATTACATCATCGAGGCCGTCCGCGAGGCCCTGAAGCGCGAGGCCTCGGCGGCGTGACGCCGAAGCGGCGCCTTGTCTACCTGTCGCTGGAAACTCCGCGCGAAGGTCAGGCGACCTATACACATGTCCACGAGATCATCGCGGGCCTGCGCGAGATCGGCTGGCATGTCGATCTGATCGCAACCGGCCGGGGCGGCGCGAGCTCCGGCACCGGCTATCTGACACGCCTTTTCGATTACGTCCGCGCGGAGTGGACTCTGGCGCGTCGACTGGGCACGTGCGATGGCGTTTACATGCGCGCGCATTTCGCCGCGCTGCCAGTCGCATTGTGGGCGCGGCTGCGCGGCGTCCCGGTGTTCCAGGAGATCAACGGCCTGCCGGCCGACATCTTCGTGACGTATCGCTGGCTCGGCTGGATCGGCCCGCTGATCGGCTGGCTCTATCGCAGCCAGATGCGCATGGCGGCGCATGTTTTCGTCGTCACGGAAGGCCTGCGCAGTTGGGCCAAAGCCCAGGCGGGGCACAATCGCATCAGCGTCGTCACCAATGGCGCAGACGTCAAACTGTTCACGCCCGATGGGCCACGCTCGAACGAACCGGGCCGCTACATCGCTTTCGTCGGCGGCCTGACGGCCTGGCACGGAATCGCAACCATGATCGCGGCGACGAAGGAAGCAGCGTGGCCGGCCGATCTCGGCCTCGTCATCATCGGCGACGGCGTCGAGCGCGACCGCCTCAAAGACGCAAGCCTTGGCTCGCGCGTCCGCTGGCTCGGCCGCCGGCCGCCCAAGGAAGTCGCCTCCCATCTGCGTGGCGCAGTAGCCGCGCTTTCCATCACCGAAGACACGGCCGGCCATCTCGGCACCGGCGTCGCCCCGCTGAAACTCTTCGAAGCCATGGCAAGCGGCGTTCCGGTGATCGTGACCGACCTGCCCTTCCAGCGCGAGCTCGTGAGAGACTACGAGACCGGGCTGGTGATTCCAATGGCGAGCCCAGCCGCGCTCGCCGCAGCCGCCGCGGAGCTCGCAGCCGACCCGGCCCGCGCGCGCCGCCTGGGATGCAATGGCGCGGACTATGTTCGGGCGCATGCCTCTTGGCGTAAACGCGCTGAAGAGATTGCTGAGCGCCTTGCCCCCATCATCGATGCACGGATTGCCGGAAGCAAATAAAACCGGCCTGAGCCCGCTATCGCGCTTGCCACAACGTCGCTTTACTGCTTGACACCGACGGTAGCCACCGAGATTGGAACTATACTGCTTAAAAGATTTGGAACAGTGAGCGCAATCGAGCGTCAGATGGAAGATTCTACAATTTCAGCTGACATGCTCTGCGCCTTTGGCGCCGTCTTGCTTCACCAACTGGGTGCCACGAACTCGTCCAGCGGTCCCTTCGCGATGCGAAGAAGCGAATGCGGCCGCAGGCTGCCGATGCCGGGGCGGACATGACCAAAATCGCACTCGTCTGCATCTCGCCGCTGCGACATGATTCGCGCGTGCTGCGGCACGCCGGGTTGCTCGCGGGCGCCGGCTACGACGTCCGTATCTTCGCGCAGGCCCCACTCCCGGATTCACCCCCGGCTCCGGTTACGGTCCTGCCGGGCCCCGGAAGTGACTGGCGGGTACGCTTCGGCATGGTGTTCAGGCAGTCTCCGGCAACGCTCCTGCCAGCCAGCGCGGATTCGCTTTACTGGGCATCCACGACCAAGCTGGCGGCGCGCCGCGACCTGCTGCATTATCGCCCTGACCTCGTCATCGCCAATGATTGGCGCTCCTTGCCTGTCGCCTTCGCCGCCAAGCGTGCCAGCGGCGCCCACATCATTTACGACAGCCATGAATTTGCACCCGAGGAATTCTCGGACAGTTGGCGCTGGCGCACGCTAGCGCGACGTCATGTCATGCGCGTTGAGGACCGCTACATCCGCGAGGCAGACGCAGTCGTCACCGTCAGCCCTGGCATCTCCGATGCGCTCGCAGAACGCTATGGGCTCCCCGAGCGCCCCATCGTCATCTCTAATACCCCGTCCTGGCAGGGCACCCCCTTCCGCTCGACGGGAAGTCCGGTCACCGTGCTCTACCACGGGGCTGTCGTGCCCCGCCGCGGCCTCGAAACGCTGATTACAAGCCTGCCGCTCTGGCCGGCCGACTTCAGGCTGATCATCCGCGGCCCGACTCAGGGGCAATTCGACCAGCATTTACGCAGTCTGGCCGGGCATCTTGGCGAGCGCATCGCTTTCGAACCCGCCGTTGCCCCCTATCAGGTCGTGGAAGTCGCGGCGCAAGCGGACATCGGCATCTTCCTGCTGTCGAACAGTACGACCCATGCCCGCTTCGCACTGCCGAACAAGGTCTTCGAGTATATGCAAGCCGGGTTGATGCTGGTCAGCAGCGATCTGCCCGAGATCCGCAAGCACGTCGAGTCAACCGGCTGCGGATTGCTGCTCCCCCAGGACACCCCGGAAGCCATCGCAGCCTCCCTCGCCGGCCTGGATCGCGACGGGATCAACGCCTGCAAGCGAGCCAGCCTCGAAGCGGCGCGCCGGCTGAATTTCGAGGCCGAGAGCGCCAAGCTGCTGACAATAGTTGAGCATCACTGCCACTCGACGGCCTGAGCGCGATCCATCAGGGCTCCTATTGGGCGGCGAGGCCCTGCACCGCCCGGTTGCGGACAGCGCGGTCGATTGCATCGAAGAACCGGTCGGCCTCGGCCTCCCAATTGAGTTCCTTTGCCGCGACGAGCGAACGCGCTTTGCAGGCCTCGATCGAAGCGCGGTCGAAACCATTGATTGCGTTTACAATGGCCGCCGGCGTGACCTCCGGAATCAGGCGGCCGAGCTCGTATTGCCGCAGCAGCGCTGTCATCTCCGGCAAGTCCGAAACACATAGGGCAAGGCCGGCCATTGTGTATTCGAAGAACTTGTTGGGCAGGACGTGAACGTTCTGCTGCGAGTGCCCGGACAGCGCGAAAAGGCCAACATCGAAGCGCGCAGCCTCCTTGACCAGATCGACCATCGGTACCGACGGCGCCAGCACAACGCGCGCACCGAGGCCCGCAGACTGAATCCGATTGGCAAGCGCCTCGAGATACTCGGCCGGGCCAGGACCACGGATCGTCAACCGAAACTCCGGCCGCCACAGCGCGACGCTATCGATACAAGCCTCCAGCCCCCGGCCGACATTGACGACACCATGATAGAGCACCTCGATGGTCTCGCCGCATGGGCGGTGCGGGTGTGCTTCGTAGCGCGGCATGTTGCGGATCAGCAGCGGCTTCTCGGGAAGGCGGTAGAGTTCGTAGAGGCGGTTGGCGATGCCTTGCGAGACGCAACTCGTCACAGCCGCGCCGGCGATCCCCAGTTTCTCAACTCCAGCAATGATCGGCCGCTGGAAAACCCGCCAGCGCCAACGCTCGGCGTACTCATCAACGGCTAATTCATGAGTGTCGTACGCGTAGGGAACCCCCTGCTCCAGCGCAAGCTTCTGCACGATTGGTAAGGCGGTCCAGTCATTGGCGAGCCAGACATCAACCTCCTGGGAGCGCGCGAGTTCATACAATTGCGTGAAGCGGTCATTGAGTGACCAATAGGTCCGGGCAGCGTGCTCAGGCCTTAAGTAGACTTGCGCGACCTCCCCGAGACGCTTCACCCGCCGGGTTAAGGGGCTGGCTGCGCGCTGCACGACACGCCAGTACAGCCAGCCAACGGCGCGAGAACCAAAACCGCGACCTCTTGTTACAGTCGGTATCGGCTCGGATGTCTCACCCGGAGGTACCAAATCACCCACACTAAGGCAGGCCCAGTATGGGGCAGCTGAGAGAGCCCCAGGCAAGCCGAATGCGAAAACATCCCACCCCCGTTCGGCGAAGAGGTCTCCCTGGCGTCGAACACGTGGGTCGTCCGGAATAGCCGATAAAGAGATAAGGCCAATGCGCGGCTTCAACGCAGGCGAATCCGACCTGATCATTGCGATAGGAACTCCATACATCGAATCACGCGGCTAGCTTCAACGGCAACGCCGCATTGTTATGGAGTACCGGAGCCAAAGACCGCTTTGCCAAGGGCTCATAGCCAACAGGGTGAAAGCGAGCAACTTGCATTTCGGCATTAACTGAAGCACCAGAGGGGCTCCTGCCGGACGGGATAGCTAAAGGGCCTAGGGATCCGGTTCGGCGAACAAGACGATTCTAGCGTTTAGCGTGGCCAACCCACGGAGAAGATGAATGACCTTGCCATCATGGCTAAAGCAGAGGCTCGCGAACCGAACCGCGCTGGACAATAATGGGAAGGCGGCCACCGTCAAGGGAGGAGATATTTTGAACACGGACAAGGAAGATTTTTTGTCTGTGGAAAAATACTGGACGGAACATAACGTAACACTTCACAGAACATTCTCGTCGGCCGAGGAATCTCTGACAGACTTTCATTGGAGAAATTCTCAGTATTTTCGCTACATCGACTTAATGCCGGTCTCCGGCCTAGACAACCTTAGCGTCCTCGATTTCGGCTGCGGTCCCGGCTATGATCTTGTTGGCTTCAGCACCCAGTCTAAGCCAAACCGGCTGATCGGAATCGACGTCTCGAAATCCTCGCTTGCAGAAGCGCGCGCGCGCCTGGCTCTCCATGGAGCTGAGCCCGAATTGTACCATCACGACGTAACCAAGGCGCCCCTGCCAATCGCAGATTCGTCGATAGACGTCGTGCACAGCTCGGGCGTGCTCCATCACATGGAGAGCATGGAACCGGCACTGATTGAACTCCGCCGCGTTCTAAAGAAGGGCGGGACGGCGCAGTTCATGGTCTATCATCGCGATAGCCTTTGGGTACATCTCTATGTCGCGTTCGAGCGGCAGATTCTTCAGGGGATCGACCCGAATCTCGACCTTGGCGCCGCATTCCAGAAATCGACCGACGGTCCAGATTGCCCTATCTCGCGCTGCTTCAGTGAACGGCAGTTCATCGACTACGCTTCTCGCTACGGCTTCGAGATCGAGAGCTTTGGAGTAGCCGTGTCAGCGTGGGAAATGTCGCTGCTGGATAAGAGATTCAGCGCAATCATGGACGCGCGCTTGCCAAGGGAAAGTCGAGAGTTTTTGGCTGGACTAACGTTCGACCAACAGAACCTACCCCTGTCCCGACCAGGGGTTCACGCCGGCATCGACGGCTGCTTTAAATTCAGAGCAGTGTAACCGGAAACTTACCGCTCACACCAGAGATCCGCATTATAATCAAACAAGCTCCATCGCGCCCCGTATCAGCTGGGTCGATGGAAACCATCATCAATCCGTCAGGTTATGATCGCTATCGTCGGCGTTGAGATACAAGACAAAGGAAAGAGCAAGATGGCCTCAGTGTCCAATGCTGAGATGCGCCCGCATTTGGGCGCTGATATTAATGCGGATTTCAATCGCCGGTTTCTGCTCGTCTGTTTTTTTGACCCGAATGGCATTGCGACCGTATGGGAGAACATTGCCATTCTCCAAAAGTACAGTTGCTACAAGTTTGAAATTCTGAATCTCTGGCCGGGGCGAAGTGGCTTTTTGGAGATCCCCTCAAGCGTGGATCTTAGCGACTACGTAGGGCTGATGATACATCCAACTGCAGCCTACAATCCCGACAATCTGAACAACTTGGACCGTAATCTAAGGGTAAAATTTAAGGAATTTGACGGGATCAAAATCCTTGCCAAGCAAGACGAACACTACAGATCAGCAGAATTTCCAATATTCTTTGATAAAAATAGCTTTGATATTCTCCTAACTTGCATCCCAGATGGTGAGATAAATAAAGTATATAACGATAAAATACTAAGAAATGCATCAGTTATTCATACGCTAACCGGATACGTTAGTGAAGCGGTCAGAAACATCAACTCTCCACCCTACGAAGCACGCCGCGTTGACATCGCCTATCGAGGCTCACTTCAACCGATTTCATTCGGCCGCCTCGGCTATGAGAAGCGACAGGTGGGCGCGCAGGTGCTTGCTCACCCCGCTGCCCGGAATCTGACACTCGACATCTCATCAAGGTGGGAGGATCGACTCTCAGGCCTAGACTGGTTTTCCTTTCTGGGAGGAGCAAAAGCGATACTAGGTGTCGAGTCGGGCTCAAATCTTTTCGATTTCGACGGCAGCGTCGCCGAGCAGTGCCGAACGTTCGCGCTTGAGCACTCCGATATGGACCCCTTTTCAGACGACTTCTATCGCATCGCGGAAGCGGGCATTCTACGTAATTTCGAGGGCAACGTAACCTACGCGCAGATATCCCCGCGCCACTTTGAGGCTGCTGCGACGCGATCTGTTCAGATCATGTTCGAAGGAGCATATTCTAACATATTCCAACCTGGAAAACATTTCTTTCCGTTGAAACGAGACTTATCGAACTTCGAGGAGGCCGTCGATTTCATAAAAGATACTCGCCGTGCAACGGCGATGGTTGAGGTCGCATACGAGGAAATCATACTAAATGATAATTATACATACAAAAACTTCGTTCTCACGCTGGACAAGGAAATAAGCGATAAGATCGAAGCCAAGGGGGCCAGAAGAAACAACTCACGGAAGCCCTCAGCATCGGCGAAGCCGAAAGCGCTCATTCTGTGCGCACACGACCCCGTTGTTGACCCCCGCATAGGATGGTGGGCATCGAGCCTCAACCCAGCATATTCTGTTTGCGAACTCGGCACCTATCGCTTCTCAGAGACAGGAGAAGAGCCCCGTTTGAGCCAAATCAGCGAAACGCACTGGCGCGTTCAAATTGAACGCACCTGTCATGGTTCAGTGTGGAAATCCAGCGATTCCGGTAACATGCTGAACACTCCTGGCGTTCGCGATATCGCGTTACTGGATATCTTCAGCAAATCGTCTGAAGCTGAACTACGCAGATCGCTCGGGGCTTTTGACGCCAACGACGTCGATTTTTATCGTTTCAAAGAGTTGTGCAGATATTTTGTCAACACCAACAGCGCATTGCTACAGGCCGCCCTTAATATGGGACCATTTGACTGCCTGATCTGCGCGGATCTAGAAAGCCTACCGGCTGCGGCGGCCCTGAAGCATATCTGGAAATGCCACGTGGTCTTTGACTCTCATGAGTACTGGCCGTTTTCCTATACCGATTTTCGGGCGTGGGAGAATGAATTCTGGAGCAGACTGGAAGGTCGACTAGCCGCTTCGGTCGATCGCTGCATAACGGTGTCTGACACCTTGGCCGCACACCTGACGTCCGAATACGGGCTGCCGTTCAAGAGCATACCAAATGCCACCTTGCTGGCAGACGCCAACGCCGAATGGTTTCGCAGCAATGACGCTGAAGAGATACCGCATGCAAACGCCCCACTCGAAGAACGGCAAGTCGTCTTCCTATTTCAGGGCAATTTCGCCCCCGGCCGCGGCCTAGATCTATTGGTTGACGCTTGGAAGGACGTGCACACAAACGCGATCCTTCATCTCCGCGGACCAGAAAACGCGTTCAGAGATCAGATCCTAGAATTGTCGCGGCAAAACAATACGTTGAATAGAAATATCTTCTTTCAACCGGCTGTTAGCGAGAGCGAGTTGATCGATTTCGCACGGAAGGCGGACGTCGGCATAATCCCGTACGACTCCAGGCACTATGCCAATAAATTCGCATGCCCAAATAAGATGTCCCAATACATGGCGGCAGGGATACCAATTTTATCCAATAAAATTGAATACGTTTCAGGAATAATTGAGAGCAATGGAATTGGCGAGTCAATTCCATTTCACGAAAGAGACCAGCTAATTGAACTTGTAAACACCTGGACGTTAGACGAAAGGAAGCGCACCGAGGCCGGAGCGAAAGCACGATCGTATTTTGAGAAGGAGTTTAACTGGGAGAATATATCGCGCAGTGTAGTTCAGGACTTGGACAAGATCGTTTCGTTAAATAGCGCCTCCAGCCCCCCCATTCGGTTCGAGTGGATTGCTCGGGACCAGTCCATGAGGAAAGCCGCGCCGGAATTCGGCCCCAGTGAAGTCACGCCAGACGAGCCATCCGGGGAAATCACATCAAATGAGTCGTCCTGCGCCATTTTGAAGCCGCTGGACACCAAACTCAGCCGCGTACTTCGGGGCCTATGGCGCTCGCTCCCCAGTGCACTGCGCTACCGGATCGCAGCCAGTTTGCGGCGCTCAGGCATCCTACGTTAACGGTGAAAGTAAGGCTTCGACGTAATGTGTAAAATATTCACCGTGGTTGGCGCCCGGCCGCAGTTCATCAAGGCGGCGCCCGTTAGCCAAGCCTTGGCCAAGGCTGGTCTGAGGGAGATACTCGTCCATACCGGTCAGCATTTCGATGCGCTGATGTCGGACATCTTCTTTGATGAACTCTCCATTCCCAAGCCCGCCTACAATCTGGAGGTTAACAGCCTCGGTCATGGTGCGATGACCGGGCGGATGTTGGAGAAACTTGAGGATGCAATGCTGGCGGAAAGGCCGGACATGGTCCTGATCTACGGCGATACCAATTCCACCGTGGCGGCAGCGCTGGCGGCAGCGAAGCTGAACATCCCGGTCGCCCATGTCGAAGCCGGCCTTCGCTCGTTCAACCGCAAAATGCCCGAAGAGATCAACAGGGTTGTGGCTGATCATGTCAGCGCCCTTCTCTTTTGCCCGACGCAAACCGCGATCCGCAATCTGGCCAATGAGGGCATCACGCGTGGCGTGCACGCGGTCGGCGACGTCATGTTCGACACAACCATTGCAGCCGTGAAGCGCGCGCAAGGCCGCTCTACGATACTTGCGGACCTGAAGCTGACGCCAAACAGCTACGCCGTGGCAACCATCCATCGCGCAGAGAACACGGACGATCCGGGCCGCTTCGCGCGGGTTGTTGCTTGGCTGGAGAATGAGGCGAAAACCTCACCCGTCATTATGCCTGTGCATCCCCGCACGCGCAAACTGTTCACCAGTCGCGGTATTGTGCCTACCGGGCTCATGTTGATCGACCCAATTGGCTATCTCGATATGGCGTGGCTTGTGAACCAGTCAGCCGGCGTCTTCACGGATTCGGGGGGCCTTCAAAAAGAGGCCTATTTCCATCGGGTACCTTGCGTCACTCTCCGAGACGAGACTGAGTGGGTGGAAACCCTGGAGGCGGGCTGGAATCGGCTGTGGACTGAACCGCACTACGCTCCGCGCAGGGAAATTCCCGACTACGGCGACGGCACGTCGGCGACACAGATTGCTGATTTACTCCGCAAGGCTATCTAACTATCGAGCGTGCGGGTAGTTGCCCGCGAGAAACACCAGCCTAGCAGAACGAGATGCGGAAATGAACCTTAACGGCAAGAAAGTGGTCGTCATCGGCGGCGCCGGTTTGATTGGCTCCCATACCGTAGACCAGCTGACTCGAACCGACGTCGCGGAGATCCTCGTTTATGACAATTTCGTACGAGGCCGGAAAGCGAACGTCCTTGGCGCGCTCACCGATCCGCGTGTCAAAATCTACGATGTGGGCGGCGACATCCTGCAGACCGACGTACTCCAATCCGCGCTCGACGGAGCCGACGGCGTTTTCCATTTCGCCGCGCTGTGGCTACTTCAGTGCCACGATTTTCCGCGCTCGGCGTTCGACGTCAATGTTCGCGGCACGTTCAACGTGCTGGAAGCGTGCGTCGCCAAGAACGTCAAGCGACTCGTCTATTCGTCCTCGGCCTCGGTCTATGGCGACGCGGTCGAGGAGCCCATGACGGAAGATCATCCGTTCAACAACAAGAACTTCTATGGAGCGACCAAGATTGCCGGTGAGGCTATGGCCCGCGCCTTCCACCACCGCTACGGCCTCAATCTGGTCGGACTGCGCTACATGAATGTCTACGGCCCGCGTCAGGATTACCGCGGCGCCTACATCGCAGTAATAATGAAGATGCTCGATGCCATCGATCGCGGCGAAGGACCCACGATCCTTGGGGACGGATCAGAGGCATTCGACTTTGTGGCGGTTGAAGACTGCGCTCGGGCGAATCTGTGCGCGATGCGCGCCGACAGCGTTGACCGCTTCTACAATGTCGGCACGGGAACACGTACGTCACTTAAGGAACTAGCAGAGCGAATCTGCCACCTGACCGGCTGCAACCAACCAATCACCTATGCCCCACGCAGTCAGGCAACCCTCGTCAGGAATCGAATTGGAAGCCCAAAACGGGCAGAGCAGGAGATCGGTTTTACCGCAGAGGTTAACCTCGATGAAGGTCTTCGGCGTCTGATCGCATGGCGCAAGACCGATAAGGCGAGTGCTCAGGAAGCGGCATGATGCGTAAGGTACCGCGACTTGGGGGCAGTATTCTGCGAAATTTGCCGACGCTTGCCCGGGTTGGAAGGGGAGAGGCATGACCCCCAAACCCCTGGAACTGCTGCGCCGTGGAAAGGTATGGAAGAGCCACGTCGAACAAAATATCAATGCTGCCTCCGACAGACTCGCCGCGATCCAGCGTGAACTTGATGAAGTCCGAGCTGCGAATGCCGTCCATCTCCAGCACAAGTCCGAGCTTCAATCGGCACTAGATACGCTGCGCAAGGAAATCGATGGGCTCTCCGCACGGCAGAGGTTCACAAGCAAGGTCGAGGCACTCGGCTTCCAGAAGCAGGCAATTGTTCCCCTTGGACAACGTGTTGCCGAAGTTGCAGCGCTTGGCGACCGTTATCATATCTTGATGAGCCAGCGCGGGGCGCAACTGCTGGTTTTGTTCGTCAAGCCAGACGACCCGGCCCTCTCCAGCCTGCGCGGTACCGCCCCCCTCCCGCTCCTAGAAGCAGCAATAGACGGCAGATTGCGTGAGGCAATTATCGTCGCTCCAAATAGCGCAGGCGGGCACGCTGCCCATCGCAGCGACGAGCTCATGGCGGCCATTACCCAGATGCCGTTCAAAGCGTTGGCTTGGGCCGAAACGAGAGGGCCTGCGAATGAGGCAGCTGTCGCCTCAGGCGCGACGCTAGATTACTTCGCTCGGCTGAACCACATACTCGCAGATCTCGATCGGCTGGATTTTCACGCGCACGGCTCGGATATGAGAGATGAGCATGGTCGCGTGTCAAATGCGCCGTTCAACGAACCAAGCCTCCTCCCCGACTTCGTTCCGGCACAACCAAGACGCAGAGCGGTTCTCTTTACTCACCACGCTTACTATAATTTCTATTATCTTGCGCGGGCTTTACGCAATAGGGGATGGGATGCGCTATCAATTTCCACCGAATCACCTAGCAACCCAAACCGCAAATACTATCATGGGGACGATCTGACGATATTCGACCCGGACCCCGATGTTCAAAAGAACAATATCCATACGTTCTTGAAAGATAACGCCGATAGATTTGGAATTATACATAGTTACGGAATTGGAGTACTTAGTCTATTTCCATCAAATCATGCGAATTCATCCCACACATCTAGATATCCATGGGATACACTTGAAGCGAAGCGCCGGGGTACTCTAATCGGATATACTCATAGCGGTTGCCACGATGGCGTTTCCCAAAGTTCATTCAAGACTTGGAGCCCGTCGACCTGCGCAAACTGCCCTTGGCAAAATGAACCTACCATTTGCTCTGACACCCTGAATCTAGAGTGGGGGCGCAAACTCACGAGCGTCGTCGATCTTTTTTGCACCGAAACTGACCCTCCATTAGACTTCAAAGGCTCGAAGAAATCCTTTAGAGCGCCGCTAACTTTTGCAATCGACCCAGGATATTGGTCGAATGAGCTAGAGATACCTCAGGAATACGTTCGCCCGCGAAAGCAAGGAGAGGTAGTTGTGTACCATGCAATGGGAAACTACGAGCTTCGCTCTCGCGAAGGACTCAATGTCAAGGGAACCGGCGCTGTCGTTAGGGCAGTTCAGCAGCTTCAGGGCGAGGGGATCAACATCAAGCTCGATTTTGTCAAAGATATCCCGTCGCTGGACAATCGGTTTATCCAGGCCCAGGCTGATATCATCGTCGATCAACTTAACTACGGCCGATATGGCGCATTGGCTCGCGAGGGCATGATGCTAGGCAAACCCGTCGTTGGTCGCGTCAACAAGATGGATGGGACCAGCCTGCCGGCAACTCGCTGTATCCTGGACTCTCCGATCGTGAATGCCGATGAAACCACCATCACTAATGTTCTGCGCGACCTCGCCCTGAATCCGGCCAAGCGCCGTGCGGTTGGCAAAGACAGTAGAGAACATGCGATCCAGTGGTGGTCGGGAGAAAGGCTCGCGGAACGCTTTGAACGTGTCTATGACCACCTGAGAGAGCACGGAAGCCCGCCATCGGAGGACGAGATTCTGTGAGGAGACCGGACGATGCCGGCAACAGACATGAATGGCTCTACAGATGAGTAAGCGAAGCGTTCTGGTGACCGGGGCTACAGGCCTGATTGGGCGCGCCGTGGTCCAGCGACTGATTCAGCAAGGTGATAATGTAATCGCTATTGTTCGCCCTCAGAGTTCCGCCCAGTTACCGAAAGGGGTAGCGAGAATCGAGATTGACCTCGCGCAGGCTTCGGCAACGAGCCTCGCTAGGATCGGGCATTTCCAGGCGGTTATTCACCTGGCGCAGGCGCCAGGATGGCACGACTTCCCGAAGCACGCCGGTCAAGTCGCCGCGCTGAACGTCGCAGCTGCAGCCCATCTTGCAGAAGCCGCAGTTGAGGCGGGAGCCGATACCTTCATCATGGCGTCGTCCGGCGGGATCTACGGCCCCTCAGATCATCCAATCTCGGAAACAGCCCCGATCAGACCTGCTGCCGAACTCGGCTTCTATCTAGCCACGAAGGCCGCTGCAGAACAGCTTCTGCGGTACTTCGAACAGCGCGTGAGAATCCATGTGCTGCGTCCGTTCTTCGTATATGGAGCCGGACAGGCAGAGGCATTCTTGATGCCTAGGCTGATCCGCTCGATTCGAGAGGGTTTACCAATCCGATTGGAGGGCGAAACCGGCCCTCGGCTTAACCCGATTTATGTCGACGATGCCGCAAGTGCCTTCACCGCTGCGCTCGATTTACACCAACCAACCATAGCGAACATCGCCGGACCGGAAATCGTAAGCATCCGAGACGCTGCGGAACTCCTCGCTACGATACTCGGCAAGCCCGCCATTTATTCAATCGTAGACGGAAATCCCGGTAATTTTGTCGCCGATACAACGCGAATGGAAGCTCAATTTGGCCCGGCCCCCACTGGGTTGAAATCTGGTTTTGCAAAGCTTGCTTTAGCGGCTCCCGATCTCGCATAAGCTTCTCGCATCGACGATCCATTCCTGACTAGGCTGCTGCCAATGGAAACGCCTTGGGCGCACATAGCGATCAAGTTTGACGAGAACGCAATATCGCTGGCCGAGTTGCGCCGAGAGGACGCCGCGCGCTGCCTTTCGACACAGGAAGCCTCACCCCTGCTCGTCGACCCTGACGATCGGTCCGAACTTCACCAGACGCTGGACGGCGCGCTCAAATTCGCGAACGGCACTCCTGTACCGATGCTAGGTCAGCGCCCTGTACTGCTTCCGGCCTTCGCTCGCTCCCGCATCAAGGACGGCCAGTATCACTTCGAATCGACCTCGCTCCGTGAGCCCGGCGTGCAGTATCTTTATCTGGCGAATATCAAGGCTCAGGGGGGCGAGCAAAATTCGGCCTACGAAGACGTTTGGTATGAGCGGCATCTCTATCGGGCTCGGCGCCTAACCCAAGCAGCATCAGGGTCCCTGCTCGATATCGGTTGTGACACGCCCGAGATCAGCAGCCGGATGTTCCCACGAACCGTTGACTATGTCGGCCTTGAGCCGTCACTGGCGCTCAGCGAACAGTTTTGCATTTGCGGGATGGCAGAGTTTCTTCCATTCCGCGACGCTAGCTTCGACAACGTCTCCCTAATGACGAGCCTGGATCACATCCTGGATGCCTCCCAGGCAATCGAAGAGTCCTTTCGCGTGCTGCGTCCGGGCGGCACCCTCTACCTTGCCTCATTGGTCTGGCTCCACCACGCATCGCTCATCAAGGATACGGTCCACTTTCATCATTTCCGGGACTGGGAGATTCAGGGCCTGCTGCGAAACTTTGCGATCGACACGGTTCAGCGATATAGCTGGAAAGGCGATCAGCATCGCTACGGTGTGTATATCAAGGCAACAAAGCCACCCATAACTTAGATGAACGCAGATTACATTGCCAATAGCCGTGACAGACTTGTTCATAATATCAGAATAGTGAAGATATGCGTCAGAATATAGATCATAAACTAGAATTTTGCGACTTCACCGAAGACGGTTATCGCGACCTCTTAAAGCTAGCGAAGAGAAATTATAAATTTTGCGGCTTTAGATCTGAAAGCACAGCACGCAGTATCTTATGGCGCCACGACGTCGACGTATCGATGCACCGCGCCGTGAAACTCGCTGAACTGGAGGCAGAAGAAGGCGTCAAGGCGACATATTTTATATATCCGCGCTCGATTTTCTACAATTTACTCTCCACAGATATCCATCATCTCGTTGAGCGCATCCTAGGTCTTGGCCACGATATTGCGTTGCATTTCGATCCCACGCATTTCCGCCCTGCGCTGAGCGGAGATGCCTTGGTTTCGGCCATCGCCGTGGAACGAGACCTTTTGTATCGGGAGTTTGGCGTTGCTCCGACCGCCGTGAGCTTCCATCTCTTTGGGGTCCTCGAACAGCCTATGCCGGACGATGACGAATTGGCAGGGCTGATCAACGCCTATTCCAAACGGCTGCGAAACGGCTATGGCTACGCCTCCGATTCTAACGGGATCTGGCTTCATCGCCGCCTCCGTGATGTCCTCAGCGAGGCCCGGGAAGAGCATCTCCAAGTTCTGACCCACCCCGAATGGTGGACACCAACGGTCATCGCGCCCCGCGCCAGACTTCAACGTGCGATCGACGGTTATGCCACCGCCATGGGCAATTGGTACGACGAAACGGTAGCCCGCTCTGGCCGCCCCAATTTTTGGTAGGCGGCGAGATATGTGCGGTATCGCCGGCTATCTCAATCGCAACGGCTCGCCTGCCGATGGCAAAGTTGTCGCCGCGATGCGCGATGCGATCGCGCATCGCGGGCCCGACGGCAAAGGATTACACATCGACGGCCCGCTCGGACTCGGCCATCGTCGGCTATCGATCATCGATTTGCGGGCGGTGGCGAGCCAGCCGATGCACTCGCCGGACGGCCGCTGGACGATCGCTTTCAACGGGGAGATCTACAATTTTCGCGAGCTCAGGCGTGAACTAGAACGGGAAGGCTGGGTCTTCCGTACCCGCTCGGATACGGAGGTTCTGATCGCCGGCGCCGCGATTTGGGGGGTAAGAGAACTTGCGCGGCAGATCGACGGTATGGCGGCCATCGCTCTTTGGGACGCCGTCGAGAAGCGCCTTTACCTCGTGCGAGATCGGTTTGGCGTGAAGCCGCTCTATCTCTGGCGTACGGCAGGCCGGCTCGCGTTCGCCTCGGAAGTGAAGGCTTTCCTAGCCCATCCCGAGTTCCGGACGCGCGTCAATCACGCTGCCTTGCGGGAATACTTCACCTTTCAGAACCTCTTCCGCCCCCACACTTTGTTCGAAGGGGTCGAACATCTACCGCCGGCAACGATTCTCATTGTCGATCGCAATGGTGAACGGCGCGAGACCTATTGGGACTACGACTTCTCTTCCCCCATTCCGATTGATCCCGACGAGGCGGTGGCGAACCTCGAGTCGTTGATGAGCCAGGCCGTCGAGCGGCAGCTTGTCTCGGACGTTCCAGTCGGCGCCTATCTTTCGGGCGGCATGGATTCTGGCACGCTTGTCGCCCTCGCCTCCTCCAAGGTACCGCGCATGCAGACCTTCACGGCGGGCTTCGAGATGAGCCGGGTGCGAGGAGCGGAGGCCGGCTTCGACGAGCGGCGCGATGCTGAGCTTATGGCCTACAGCTACAAGACCGAGCATTACGAGCAGGTAATCAACGCCGGTGACATCCGCTGGTCCTTGCCACGTGTCATCTGGCACCTTGAGGACCTGCGGCTCGGGATGAGTTACCCGAACTACTATATCGCTCGGCTCGCTTCGAAATTCGTCAAAGTCTGCCTCTCCGGCGCTGGAGGAGACGAACTTTTCGGAGGCTACCCCTGGCGCTACTACCGGGTGTTCCGTTCGCTCGATCGTCAGGACTACCTCGCGAACTACTACGGCTTCTGGCAGCGGCTGACCACGGCCCAGGATCGCAAACGCCTCTTTGGCGCCGCAGCCGACGACGAAGCTGAGATGTTTGACGTCTTCCGCACCGTCTATGCGGATGCCCCACGGCTCTCTTTCGAGACGCCGGAGGATCACATCGCGGCCTCCCTCTATTTTGAGTGCCGCACCTTCCTGTCCGGCCTTCTGCTAGTGGGCGACAAGCTCTCCATGGCAAGCGGCCTCGAGGAGCGCTTTCCCTTTCTGGACAACGCGCTTGTCGATTTCGCCATGCGCCTTCCGGCCCAGCACAAACTTTCTGACCTTGAGCACATGCTTACCGTCGATGAGGATGCCGTACGCAAGAAGCTACTTGCCGAGGACGACTTCGCAAGCGGCAAGAGCTGCCTTCGGAGAGCAATGGCGCATGTCCTGCCTCCCGAGATCATGGAGAGGCGCAAGCAAGGCTTTTCTTCGCCGGAAGCATCCTGGTATCGCGGCGAAAACGCCGATTATGTTCGCGAGATGCTTCTTGGCTCAGACCTCGCCTCCAGTGCCTATCTCGACGCGGATTTCATCCGCGAAACAGTTGAAGAGCATATGTCGGGCAAGAAGAACCACCGGCTGCTGATCTGGTCGTTCCTGTCCTTCGAACAGTGGTGCCGCGTCTTCCTCAACGGGGAGCGCCCGAATGTCAGGTAGTCATTTGCTATTGAATGCCGCGGACGTGACGCTAGCCGGAGCAGAATGCCCCTTAGATCCAGGCGCCTTCACCACACTGGACGAAGATCGCATCTGGACAAATGACCTCACGGACCTGCCCCCCAAAGTCCTGGGCACCCCGGGGCAACTGACAGGGTTACCCGATTTTGCTAAGCCCGGCATTGTCACTGGCGATGGGCTGTTGCTTATCAGTAACGCCACAGATGCAGAGGGCGGCATTTGCCTCGACAAACTGCACAGGTCGGCCCACAAGCGCTTCGTGTCCTGATCGGCCCCAGCTAACATGCCAGCAGCAATCTCCATCACCTGTGAGGGCGTGTCGAAGCGTTTTGCGCTCGTCGACGGCGGTAGCGCGTGGCGACTCGCCTTTGGCGCCGGCAAAGACGTCCCTGTTTTCCAAGCCTTGCACGATGTCAGCTTCGAGGTCCCCAAAGGCCAGTTCGTGGGTGTGCTCGGCCGCAACGGCGCCGGAAAGTCCACGCTGCTGCGCGTGGTGGGCGGTGTCTATGCAACCGATACGGGCAGAGTGGCAGTGAACGGCGCCATGTCCGCGATCTACGAACTCGGCCTCGTCGGCAATCCTGAACTCACAGGCCGCGCCTACGCTGACCGTCTCTTGACCGTTCACGGTTTCTCGCGCCGCGAACGTGCGGAAATGATCCTCGACATCCACGATTTCTCCGAACTCGGCGATCGGTTCGAGGATCCCGTCCTGACCTATTCGGCCGGAATGACGGCCCGGCTGTTCTTCTCCACCGCCACCGCCGGAAGCTACGATGTTTACCTGCTTGATGAGATCCTTTCGGTTGGCGATCAGCACTTTCAGGCGAAATGCTGGCGCCGGCTACGTTCTCGCATCTCGCAGGGGGCGTCGGGCGTCTTGGTCACTCATGACTGGGCAGCGATCGTACGCATGTGCGAGACCGCCTATGTCTTGGACAGGGGCAAAGTGACGTTCGGGGGGCCGGCGGAGCGCGCCGCGCGACTCTATCTATACGGCGAGGACGCACGGCAGACCTATTTTCCGGGCATTGCACGCCTGATCTCCCGCCCACGTACGCCGATAGCCGTCGCGGCAGGCAGCGATCTCAACATATCGGTCGGCGTCGAAATCCTCAGGCCGGTCGCTGTGGGGTGCACATGCGCAATCGAACGACTTCAGCCCGGTTTCGGTTGGGAAACAGCGTTGATGACACGGCAGCCCCACCCCATCGGGGATTCGGTTGGCCATCACGAGATCAGTCTCCATGTCCCAGCCGTGCCTCTTGATCCCGGCTCGTATCAGATCAGCCTTCATCTCACGGCGCCCGATACGGTTGATCGCAGACGACTAAAGCTGCTCGACGGCTGGACTTGGTTGAACGGCAACGGCATTGCCTTGGAAGTGACCGGGGATCCTCGACAAGGAATGCCGCTGCCAATGAAGTGGAGCGTGCAGTCTCCGGAGGCCGTACAGGCATGAGCGCCTTCATCAGTATCCGGGATCTGACCAAGACGTTCGCGCTCGCAGAAAAGGGCAGCGGACCGGTCTCGTTGCGCGATGCCCTGCGTATCGGGCGGCGCGAAGCCACCCATCGGAGGGTTCAGGCTCTCCAAGGCGTCTCATTCGATGTCCGGGAAGGAGAGCGCGTTGGCGTGATCGGTCGGAATGGCGCTGGTAAGACAACGCTTCTCTCTTTGCTCGCAGGAATAACGGAGCCGACATCCGGCACAGTCACGATTGAGGGCGACGTGCATGCCATGCTCACCATCGGGGCCGTCTTGCGCGATGAGGTGACAGGCCGCGAGAACATCTATCTCGACGGCGCAGTGCACGGAAAAAGCCACTATGAGATCGAGGCCCATGTTGAGGAGGTCATCGCCTTCTCGGAACTGGGCGATTTCATCGACCGTCCCGTGCGAACCTATTCTTCCGGCATGAAGGCCCGCCTGGCGTTCTCCATGGGGGCCTTTGTCGAACCTGATGTGCTGATCATTGACGAGACCCTGTCCGTCGGCGATGCCTTCTTCGCCGCGAAGGCGAGCCGCCGCATGAAGGAGATCACGGCGCAGGGGCGCATTGTGATCGTGGTGAGTCATGCGCTGGGCGTCATCAGCGAGATCTGCGATCGTTGCCTATGGCTTGATCAGGGCAAACTCGTCATGGATGGCCCGTCAGCGGAGGTAACGGCAGCCTATGAAAGGGCGGTGGAACAGGCTGACGAAGCTGAACTCGCGGCTAAGTTCGAACGCGGAGAGGACCTGCCACCGCGCCCGGATGCCGGTCACCTGGACAGCGTGACGCTTGAACAGGAAGGGGCGTCGCTGTCCGCAACTGCGCGTGCCTTCGTTCCGTTGCGGCTTGCTGCATCAGGTCAGATCATCCAAGCGGCCGAAACGGCCGATATCTGCCTTTCGATTCTGCGCGTCGACGGACGCCGCATCGTTTCCCGCCGTCTGTCGGAAGCGGGACACGCGCTCCCCCCCATTGGGCGCTTTGAAGCTTCAGTGGTGCTCGATCCGATGGTACTCGGCGCGGGCCTTTACCGCTTCGATTTCACACTCCTCGACGCTAACGGCCCCATCGACACCATGCATCGGGTCGTTGAGGTTGTTGATGAGGAGGGGCAATTCGGTGGCGTGCCGCTGCTCTACTATCCACCCACTATTGCCGTTAAGTCGCCCGGAGAAATCTCATGACTCTTGCAGGGTTTGATCGACGCGACTTTGGCATGCTCATCAACCTGTTCCGGATGGCATTGACCGACCGCTTCCTAGGCTCGTCACTAGGCCTGATTTGGGCAGTGCTGTCGCCGCTGATGCTGATGGGCATCTTCGTTTTTGTGTTCACCTTCGTGTTTCCCAGCCGTCTGCCAGGGCGCGACGGCGCGCTGCCCTTTGTCATCTGGCTGATAAGCGGCTACGCGCCCTGGCTCGGTCTGAGCGAAGGACTGAGCTCGGCGACGAGCTCAGTCACTGGGAGCGCGGGCATCGTGAAGAACATCGCCTTCAAATCAGAGTTATTGCCGATCGTAGGGGCGATGCTCGGTCTTGTTCCCCTGAGCGTGGGGCTCGCGCTCGTGTTCATCCTGAAAATCGCAGCGGGCGAAAGCCTGAGCCCAGCTCTGATCACTCTGCCGATCGTCATTGGCCTGCAGCTTCTGTTCGTTTCAGGAATCGGCTTGTTTCTGGGGGCGTTAAATGTCTTCTTGCGCGACACCTCACTTGCGCTACCCAGTGTCCTGACCATGTTGCTGTTCGCCTCCCCGATTTTTTACCCCCTCTCTTCTTATCCGGCAGTTGCGCAGGCAATCCTCATCTACAATCCCTTCTATGTGCTCGCCGAGTGCTATCGCGCGCCGATCCTCGCCGGGAACTTGCCGCATCTCTGGATGATCGCCTATCTCACCTTACTCTCAGCGGCCCTCATCGCCGGCGGCTTGTGGTGGTTCCGGCGTTTGAAATCGTTCTTCGACACGCGTTTGTAAGCACGCCGAATGCCCAGTCTTATCGCGATTCATCAACCGAATTTCTTTCCTTGGCTCGGCTACTTCGACAAGATCCGACGCGCGGACGCGCTCGTGTTCCTGGACGCGGTCGACTATCCGCGGGCGGGATCCGGCGGTATGGGCTCCTGGTGCAACCGTGTGCGCATCGCCATTCAAGGAGAGGCGCGTTGGATCACCTGCCCCGTGCAACGCATGCCGCTGGGATCGCCTATTTCAGCAGCATGGATTGATGACGGCCAGCCCTGGCGCAGTAAGCTCCTAAAGACCCTCGAAACCAACTATCGTAAGGCACCTTGTTACGCGAGGACGATCGACCTGCTGTCTCCGATTATCCTTTCGCCAGAGCCGAATCTCGCGACGTTCAACATTGCAGCCACCCGCGCCATCGCGACGCACTTGGGCTTGACCACGCGATTTGTGCGTCAGTCGGAATTGCCCCATTCCGGTCAGGCGACCGAACTCCTAATTACCCTTGTCAAGGCTGCAGGCGGCGACGCCTATCTCGCAGGAGGCGGCGCAAGTGGCTATCAGCAGGACCACATCTTCGCGGAACGCGGGGTAAGGCTTGTAGAGCAAAGCTTCACTCCGAGAGTCTATGGTGATCCCGCGCGCTATCTTCCGGGCCTCTCCGTGATCGACTACATGATGCACGATGGGCGGCCGCTGACAGACACGGCGACGGTGCTGGAGTAGCGGAATGCTCACGGGAAGTAGGATCGCGTTGACCGAATTGCGCCGCAGCGATTCCGAAGGATTATTCGCATGGATAAATGATCCAGAAACAGTTCGCTTCAATGCACCCTATGCGCCAGTTCATGAGTCTGGCCACACTGCCTGGTTTGAGAAGGTCACGACGGACCCCTCACGCGTGATCTTTGGAATCCGGGAACTGGAAACCAAACGTATCGTTGGAATTCTGCAACTCATTGACCTTCACCCGATCCATCGCAGTGCCGAGCTAATCATCCGTATTGGCTCGGATGCGGACCGCGGTCGCGGTTTCGGTTCGGAGGCGGTTCGCCTCGCCGTCGAATTCGGTTTTCGCCACCAGAACCTACAACGAATCTGGCTTCGCGTCTTCGCAGATAACGCGCGGGCAATTCGCGCCTACGAGAAGGCCAGCCTACAACGCGAAGGTATCATGCGACGCGCCTGCTTCATCGATGGCCAGTGGCGGGACGAGGTCATCATGGCCATCGTAGCTGATGTGGATCGTTGACGGAAAGACTCCATGCCGGCGAAGTCCCCAAGCCAATTGCGGTCCAGATCGGCGACCGAGACCCTGGACTCCTGCTCTTCAAGATCGCGATGTTCTGTTCTTCCGAGAAGCGGCCGCGCGTCATGCTCTAGGTGTTTGATCCCGGGCTTTGATGGTGCAGCCTTTTCCGGTGAGTGGAAGGAKGCGCTAKGGGCCTGTATGGACGGCCTCCGCGTGGCAAGGGCCATTTGGCGCTTCTGACGAGTTGGTCGGGTGCAGGCATGTATACGGCCTCTGATCGGCAGCGCATTGATGCCGCGGGCCCTGATGAAGTCCGCCGATCGGGTTCCTTTCAGGTTCGCGCGCTCTCGGCGCATGGCCCATAACGGATTGTCCCGATCCCGGCTCGACCGTTCGTCATCACACCATCAGCACCTCACCAATCCTTCGTAGCCCACTGCTGCT
>NZ_JBFUIY010000047.1:0-36908 GCF_056401655.1 Allobosea sp. P4_E12
GATGAACCGCACCATCAAGGAAGCGACCGTCAAGCGCTTCCACTATGACGATCATCGCCAGTTCGAGGCGCACCTCACAGACTTCGTTGTCGCCTACAATTTCGGCCGCCGGCTGAAGACCCTTAGGGGGCTCACACCCTACGAGTTCATCTGCAAATGCTGGACTTCAGAGCCAGAACGATTCAGGCTCGATCCAATCCATCAAATGCCGGGACTAAACAGCTAGGTCATCGGACCGGATACGATATCGGGTCCGATGACCTAGCGGAGCAGGCTCCATGCCTTCAGGAAGAAATCCGGTGCGCCGAAATTCCCGGATTTCAGGGCAACAGCCATCGCGGGGCTACCGACGACGCGAGTCCACGGCACACCGGGGTCGATCTCGGGGCCAATCTCGAGCGTCTGGATGCCGAGGCCCTGGACAACGGCGCCCGAGGTCTCGCCACCGGCGACGAGCAGGCGCGTAACACCGCCCTTGGCGAGCAGGCGCGCCGTTTCAGCGAAAGCCTGCTCGACGATCTCACCGGCCTTGTCGCGGCCAAGCTGCCCCTGGATCGCGGCGACTTCGGCCGGGTCATCGCTGGAATAGACGAGGAAGGGTCGATCGGCTGGTTGCGCCAGCGCCCAATCGGCCAGAATTCGTGCCGTCTGCTCGCCGGTGGCCAGAGCGAGCGGATCGACCTTCAGCGCGGGATATCCGGCTTCAAGCGCCGCCTTGATCTGCCCGCGTGTGGCAGTGGAGCAGCTGCCCGAGATAATGCCGGCCCGCCCCTCGGGCGCCTCGAGATGGGCCGCGATATCGCGATCCGGCAACAGCCCTGCCTTGCGGAAGTTCTGCGGCAGCCCCATCGCGATGCCGGAACCGCCGGTCAGCAGGACCGCCCCATCGACAGCAGCGCCCAGCACCATCAGGTCGTCATTGGTCAGCGCGTCGGTCACGACATAGCGCACGCCCTGCCCCGCCAGTTCCACAAGCCGGTTCTTGACCGCGCCGGCCCCAGCCAGGACCGTGGCGTATCCGATATGGCCGACAGGGGTCTCGGTCTGTGCCGCCATCAGGCGCATCAGGTTTGAATCCCGCATCGGCGTCAACGGGTGGTCCTTCATCGAGCTCTCATGCAGAGGCACGGAGCCGACGAAGAGATAGCCCTGATAGATCGAGCGGCCATTCGCGGGAAAGGCCGGGCAAATGATGACGCTTTCCGCGCCGAGCCGGCGCATCAGCGCGTCCGCCACGGGGCCGATATTGCCGTGCGGAGTCGAGTCGAAGGTCGAGCAATATTTGAACAGGATCTGGCGCGCCCCGGCGGCGAGCAGCGCCTCGCAGGCGGCGAGCGACTGCGCCACTGCTTCCGAAACCGGATTGGTGCGCGACTTCAGCGCGACGACGACCGCATCGGCCTCCGGCAGGGTTGCATTGGCCGATGGCGCGCCGATCACCTGAACCGTCCGCATCCCGGCCCGGTTCAGCATCAGGGCGACGTCGGTCGCACCCGTCATGTCGTCGGCAATCACACCCAGAAGCATCCGTCCCATTCCCTGTTTCCAGCGCATACAAACTGCGCCTGATACCCGTATCCGTCTGGCGCAGTGCATATCAGAGATCATGCCCTGCGTGCGCGTAGCCCGGACATGCCGGCCTCAGCCAGAAGCGGAGAGCTTGGCCGCCAACTTGCATACAAGCCGAACGGCGACCCGGGAACAATACTCCGCAAGAATGATGCAGCGCATGATCGACGCCCGCCGAAACTTGCGCCAACTTGGTGCTGAACGGGACCAACCCGGGAGGCTCTTCGCTTTCGGATTCTGCATATCGACCTAGCGGCGCAAGCAGCCTGCGTTCGGCAGGCCATGCGCCAGATCTCTATCCGGCCGCGCGAACGCGCCTCACACAGAAAATCCAACAGGGGAAAACCGATGAAGCTCATTGCCGCGCTGGTTTCAGCGACCTTCCTGACGATCGCGAGCCTGCCAGCCATGGCGCAGGCGCCGAACACGCTGCGTGTCGGCCTGCAGGAAGACCCCGACGTGCTCGACCCCCACAAGGCGCGCACCTTCGTCGGTCGCATCGTCTTCATGGGGCTGTGCGACCGGCTGCTCGATATCACGCCTGACCTCAAGCTCGTCCCGCGGCTGGCGACCGAATGGTCATTCTCCCCTGACGGGCTGACGCTGACCATGAAGCTGCGCAGCGATGCGAAGTTCCATGACGGCGAGCCCTTCAATGCCGAAGCGGCAAAGGCCAATCTGGAGCGGGCGCGCACGCTGCCGGACTCCCTGCGGAAATCGGAACTCGCCTCGGTCGACAGTGTCGAGGCCGTCGATGCCACCACGCTCGTGCTGAAGCTCAAGCGCCCCGACGCGACCCTGCTTGCCCAATTGACCGATCGCGCCGGCATGATGCTGGCTCCCAAGAGCCTCAGCGGCGATGTCGGCGCCAAGCCGATCTGCTCCGGCCCCTACAAGTTCGTCGAGCGCGTCCAGAACGACCGCATCGTGCTGGAGAAGTTCAAGGAACACTGGGAGGCCGCGAACTACCAGTTCGACCGGGTGCTCTATCGTTCGATCCCCGACACCACCGTGCGTCTCGCCAATCTGAGAGCCGGCGAACTCGACATGCTGGAGCGCCTTGCGCCGACCGACGTGCCGGGCGCCCGGGGCGACAAGTCGCTCAAGATCGCCAGCACATCGAATCTCGGCTATCAGGGCATCACCATCAACACGTCCAATGGCGAGGCGGCGAACCAGCCGATGGGCAAGGACAAGCGCGTCCGCCAGGCCCTGTCGCTCGCGATCGACCGCAAGGTCCTGAGCCAGGTCGTGTTCGAAGGGCTGTACGAGCCGATGATCCAGCCGTTCAACCCCGGAAACCCCTATCTCAGCGCCGACTTCCCGGTGCCGGCGCGCGACGTCGCCAAGGCGAAGGCGCTGCTCAAGGCAGCCGGTGCCGAAAAGGTCTCGGCCGAGCTCTTCGTCACCAACAATCCCGTCGACGCGCAGCTTGGCCAGGTCATCCAGGCAATGGCTCAGGAAGCCGGCATCGACATCCAGATCCGCTCGAGCGAATTCGCGAGCCAGCTGCGCGACCAGCAGCAGGGCAAGTTCCAGATGAGCCGCATCGGCTGGTCCGGCCGCATCGACCCCGATGGCAATATCCACCAGTTCGTGACGTCGAAGGGTAACCAGAACGACGGACGCTACAGCAATCCGGAGGTCGACAAGCTGCTCGACCAGGCCCGCACCGTCTATGACGTCGCCGAGCGCAAGAAGCTCTATGACGCAGCGCAGGCAATCCTGCAGGACGAGCTGCCGATCGTCTATCTCTACAACCAGACGGTGTTCTTCGCGCTGCGCTCCAACATCGATGGCTTCGTGATCAATCCCGACGGCATGATCCGGCTCGCCGGGTTGAAGAAGAAGTGATGACCGCCTCTTCTCGAACCCCACACCCTCGTCAGCTCCGGGCGACCCTTGCGTCGCCCGGAATGGCGGCCGGGCTTAGGGGGCAGCCATGCTGACCCTGATCGGCCGCCGCGTCTTGATCGCGATCCCGACACTCTTTCTGGTGTCGCTGTTCGTCTTCGCCCTGCAGCGAGCCTTGCCCGGCGATCCGTTCCTCGTCATCGCCGGCGAGGAGCGCGATCCGGAGGTGATCGCCCGGCTGCGCGAAATCTACCGGATGGACGATCCCATCGTCGTCCAGTTCTTCGCCTGGCTCGGCCAGGTCGTGCAGGGCGATTTCGGCCGCTCGCTGCGAACCGGCGAGCCGGTGCTCGGGCTGATCCTGCAAAAGCTGCCTGTCACCATCCAGCTCGCCACGGCCTCGATCCTCGTCGCCGTCGCGATCGGCGTCCCGGCGGGCATCATCGCCGCCCGCAACAAGGGGACGGCCCTCGACTATTCCGCCAGCGCGCTCGCGTTGTCGGGTCTCTCGATTCCGAATTTCTGGCTCGGCATCATGCTGATCCTGCTCGTCTCGGTGGAGCTCAAGCTCCTGCCGGCATCGGGATATGAGCCGATCTTCAGCAACCCGATCGGCGCGATCGAGCGGCTGATCATGCCCGCCTTCGTGCTGGGCGGCGGGCTTGCGGCTTTCCTGATGCGCCATACGCGCGCTGCGATGCTGGAGGTCCTGCAGTCCGACTATGTCCGCACCGCGCGCGCCAAGGGGCTCGACGAGCAGACGGTCGTCAACCGCCATGCGCTGCGCAATGCCCTGATTCCGATCATCACCCTCTCGACGCTGCTCTTCGGCGAGCTGCTGGCCGGAGCTGTGCTGACCGAACAGGTCTTCACGATTCCCGGTTTCGGCAAGCTGATCATCGACGCCGTGTTCAATCGCGATTACGGCGTGGTGCAAGGCGTCGTCCTGTGCACTGCAATCGGCTTCATCCTGATGAACCTGCTTGCCGACCTGCTCTACATCCTCGTCAACCCACGCCTGAGGGACGGCTGATGGCGAACATCGCATTGGACCGCCCGTCCCCGACCAGCTCGTTGGAACCATTGCCGGCGCGAAGCCCGCGCGCCTGGACGAAACTGCTGCACAACCGCTCCGCCCAGATCGGCGGGGCGCTCGTGCTGATCTTCGTGCTGATGGCGATCCTGGCGCCGCTGCTGCCGCTGGCAGACCCGCTGAAGTCGAACTTCCTCGCCATCCGCAAGCCGCCTTCGGCGCTGTACTGGTTCGGCACCGACGAACTCGGCCGCGACCAGTTCTCCCGCCTGTTCTACGGCGCGCAAACCTCGCTGCTGGCCGGCATCTTCTCGGTCTCGATCGCGCTGGCGGTCGGAGTACCGTTCGGGCTGCTGGCGGGGTGGTATGGCGGCTGGATCGACATCGCGATCTCGCGCGTCACAGAAGCGATGCTGGCCTGCCCCTTCCTGATCGTCGCGATTGCGTTTGCAGCGATCCTCGGCCCCTCCTTGACCAACGCCATGATCGCGATCGGCCTCTCGGCCGTTCCGATCTTCATCCGGCTGGTCCGGGGCCAGGTGCTCAGCATCAAGGCCGAGGATTTCATCGAGGGAACGCGCGCGATCGGTGCCCGCGACATGCGGATCCTGTTCCTTCACGTCCTGCCGAACACGCTTTCGCCGATCGTGGTGCAATCCACCCTGTTCATGGCGCAGGCGATCATCCTGGAAGCGGCCCTCTCCTTCCTCGGCCTCGGCCAGCAACCTCCCGCTCCGTCCTGGGGTCAGATGCTCAACGTCGCCAAGAATTTCATGGAGCAGGCGCCGTGGATGTCGGTCGCGCCCGGGATCACCATCTTCTTCGCCGTTCTCGGCTTCAACCTGCTCGGCGACGGCCTGCGGGACGCGCTCGACCCCAAAGAACACTAAGCAAGCCTAGGGATAGCATCATGTTCACGACCCGCCCCGAAATCCTCGGCACCTTTGGTGTCGTCACCTCGACGCATTGGCTCGCGACGGCCTCCGGCATGGCCATGCTGGAAAAGGGCGGCAACGCCTTCGATGCCTGTGCCGCCGCAGCCTTCGTGCTCCAGGTCGTCGAGCCGCATCTGGTCGGCCCGGCCGGCGACATGCCGGCCGTGTTCTATTCGGCCGAGACGAAGAAGGTCGAAGTCATCTGCGCGCAGGGCCCGGCTCCGCAGGCAGCCACCATTGCGGCCTTCAAGGAACTCGGCCTCGACCTGATCCCCGGATCGGGACTGCTCTCGACGGTCGTGCCCGGCGCTTTCGGCGGCTGGATGACGCTGCTGCGCGACCATGGCCGCCTGTCGCTGCGTGAGGTTCTCGAGCCGGCCATCGGCTATTTCGAGAACGGCCATCCGATGCTCCCGCGTGTCTCCGACACGATCGGCTCCCTGACCGATCTCTTCACCAATGAGTGGCCGACCTCGGGGGCGGTCTATCTGCCGGGCGGCAACGTGCCGAAGGGCAAGGAACTCTTCAGCAACAAGGCCGCGGCGGAAACGTACAAGCGCATTCTGTCGGAAGCGGAAGCCGCCGGCGGTTCGCGCGAGAAGCAGATCGAGGCTGCTTACGACACCTGGTACAAGGGCTTCGTCGCGGAAGCGATGGACGCATTCTGCCGCACGACCGAGGCGATCGATTCCTCCGGCCGCCGCCACAAGGGCCTGCTCACCGCCGACGACATGGCGCGCTGGAAGCCGACCTACGAAACGCCCGCGAGCGTGAACTATCACGGCTGGGAGGTCTTCAAGATCGGTCCCTGGGGCCAGGGCCCCGTCTTCCTGCAGACGCTGAAGATCCTGGAAGGCATCGATATCGCCGCGATGGGACCGGCCAGCCCGGAATTCATCCATCACGTCACCGAGGCGATGAAACTCGCCTTCGCCGATCGCGAGGCCTATTACGGCGATCCGGATTTCGTGAAGGTGCCGATGGCGACGCTGCTTTCGGAGGATTACGCCCGCGGCAGGCGCAATCTCATCACCGACAAGGCCTCGCATGAGCTGCGCCCCGGCATGATCCCCGGCTTCGAGGAGCAGGTCGGCAAGATGCTGGCGAATATCCGCATCGCCGGGCAGAGCGGCGCCGGCGGCGCAACCGTCGGCGAACCGACGCTCGCCTCGATGGTTGCATCGTCGAAGCGCGGCGATACCGTTCATATCGACGTGATCGACAAATGGGGCAACATGATCGCCGCCACGCCGTCTGGCGGCTGGCTGCAATCCTCTCCCGTCATCCCCGAGCTTGGCTTCCCCCTGAACTCGCGCGCGCAGGCATTCTGGCTGGAAGAGGGCCTGCCGGCCTCGCTCGCGCCGCTGAAGCGCCCGCGCACCACGCTGACGCCGACACTGGCCTTCGAGAATGGCGAACCGCGCCTGGCTTTCGGCACGCCGGGCGGCGACCAGCAGGAGCAATGGCAGCTCGGCATGTTCCTGCGCCGGGTGCACCACGGTCTCAACCTGCAGGAGGCGATCGACCTGCCGCTGTTCCACACGCAGCACTTCCCCTCGACCTTCTATCCGCGCGAAGCGCGGCCGGGGCATCTCACGGTCGAGGAGAGCATCGGCGCTGCGGCGATCGCCGATCTGGTCCGGCGCGGCCATGATCTCGAGAAGGCCCCGGCCTGGACCGTCGGACGCCTGACCGCGGCGGAGAAGAGCAGCAATGGCCTCTTGCGTGCCGCGGCGACGCCACGTCTGATGCAGGCCTACGCCGCCGGCCGCTGAGAAGGATTGCTCCATGACCTGGTCTATCGTCGCCCGCGATGCGGCGACAGGCGCCTATGGCGTCGCGGTTTCCACCTGCGCCTTCGCCGTCGGCTCGCGCGTGCCGCAGGGCGCGGCGCGCACGGGGGCGCTTGCCACACAAGCCTTCCTCAACCCGCTCTATGGCATCGATGGCCTGCGGCTTCTGCTCGAAGGCCGCCCGGCCGCCGAGATCGTCGCCAACCTCACAGCGGCCGATGAGGGGCGCAATCATCGCCAGCTGCACATCATCGACCGGGACGGCAAGATTGCCGCTCATACCGGTTCGGCCTGCATCGACTGGTGCGGCTCGGTCGAAGGCCCGCAGGTCTCGGTGGCTGGCAACATGCTCGCCGGACCGCAGGTGATCGAGGAAACGCTGAAGGCCTATATTGCGGCCTCGGCGCTCGATTTCGACGAGCGCTTGCTGGTTGCGCTCGAGGCCGGAGAGCGGGCCGGCGGCGACAAGCGGGGTCGCCAGTCCTGCGCGGTTCGGATCTGGTCGACCGATGCCTTTCCGAGCTTCGACATCCGCGTCGACGATCACGCAGACCCGCTCGCCGAATTGCGGCGGCTCTGGCGCATCGCGCACCAGCGCTCCGTGCCCTACCAGGCCGCCTCGCCGTCTCGTGCCCGACCGGCGGGGATCACGGACCGCACCGAGCTCGATCGGCTGTGCAGCGAGTATGCTGCTGCCTGGAATGCGAGGCACCCCGAGAGCTGAGCCCTTCGGCCGTCCGGGGCGTGGCATCGCGCCTGGCCCCGGCTTCGGATGGGCGCCAAGCACAATCTCTGCGTCAATGCTGCAACAGGGCGCCGTGATCGTCGGCAGTCCTGTCGCCGTCTTGACGCAGATCAATCACTTTCCCCGAGCACTGGCGAAGAACGGTCCCACCGGCCGGGCAAGTTGCGATGGATTGAGTCGCCCACCGGCAGCAGCTGGGGACCATCATGACGACACGCCTTCTCCCGACCGCTCTGAGCGCCGTCCTGCTCGCAGGCACCGCGCTGACAAGCGCTGAGGCAGCCGATCTGCCCTCCTACAAGGTACAGCCGGTCGCGCCGATTCTGGCGCAGTGGAGCCCCTGGATGATCCGCGGGCGCGCACTCGTCGTGGTACCGCAGGAGGATGCCTCGCTCCGGATCGGCGGCGTCAAAGTTCCCGGCGCGGACGTCAGCATCTCGACCTCGGTCGTGCCCGAACTCGACATCAGCTATTTCTTCACGAAGAACATCGCCGCCGAGCTGATCCTTGGCGTCACCCCGCATCGCGTCAAAGGCGCTGGTGCTCTCGCCGGAGCGCGGATCGGCTCTGCCTGGCTGCTGCCGCCGACGCTGATGCTGCAATATCACTTCACTGACCTCGGGCGCATCAAGCCCTATGTCGGCGCCGGCGTGAACTACACGGTCTTCTTCAACGAGAAGGCCAAGGGCGGCTTCACCGATTTCGATCTGAAGGACAGCTTCGGCCTCGCCCTGCAGGCCGGCTTCGACTACATGATCGACGACCACTGGGGCATCAACTTCGACGTGAAGAAGATCTTCCTCGAGCCGAAGGTCAAGGTGAACAACGGCCTGGTCAGCGGCAAGGTCAAGATCGATCCCTGGCTGATCGGGACAGGCGTCACCTACAAATTCTGAGCTGAAAGATGTTCAGGCTCCCCCGCCGGGTGCGGCGAGGGAGCCTTGAGAATCGGTCCGGAACGTGGATTACGGCTTGGGAAGGCCGATGCAGACACTGAAGGTCAGATCATCGGACCGGCTGCGCGATCCGGTCCGATGATCCTGTTGTCAGGTCAGCCTGCCGCGCGCCGCGACCGGTAGTTCGCCGATCAGCTTGTCGCCGCGCACCGTGATCAGCCTGTCGACCATGTTGACGACGACGCAGACATGGTTCGGCACGATCCGGACGACCTCGCCGACCTTCGGCCGTTCATTCGAGGCCGCAAGGTCGAGGAAGCCATGCTCCTCGGCGAATTTGGCAATCTTGGCGGACGGATACTCCAGAATATAGCCGTGCCCTTCGAGGCCGCCGGTGTCGCTCGTCAGCGTCTTGGACCCTGAATCGAGGATGCCGCGCTCCGGGCCGGCACGGCTCACCACCGTCGCATAGACCGTCAAGGCGCAGTCATCGAGGCTGGCGACGCCCGCCGCGACCTGCATGCGGTCGTTGAAGATCGAGGTACCGGCGCGGTGCTCGGTCGCGCCCTTGAGCTTGCCGATATTCGGAATATTGGGCGAGCCACCGGTCGAGACGATGCCGGCCTCGAGCCCCGCATCGCGCAGGCCCGCATTGGCCGTGTCGAGGAAGAGCTGCGTCCGGTCCCAGCCATCCTCCGGCGGATACATCAGGAAGCCGGCGAAGCGCAGGCCCTTGGAACCGGCGATCATCTTGGCAAGCTCGACCGCCTCACCAGGCGTCTCGACGCCGGCGCGCTGGCGACCGGTGTCGCATTCGACCACGACCTCGAGGTCGCGCCCGGCGATCTCGGCGGCCGTCGGCAGGCCGGCGATGGTGACGGGATTGTCAGCCGCCACGATCATCCGCACACGGCGCTGAAGCGCGCCGAGGCGCCCAAGCTTCTCCTCGCCGAGGATGTTGTAGCTGATCATGATGTCGTCGAGGCCGCCATCGGCCATGACCTCGGCCTCGCCGAGCTTCTGGCAGGTAATGCCGCGGGCGCCGGCCTCGCGCTGCAGGCGCGCGAGCTCGGGCGATTTATGCGTCTTGATATGCGGACGATTGGCGACGCCGGCGGCGTCGCAGGCGGCCTGGAGGCGCGCGATATTGGCCTCGACCTTATCGAGATCGATGACGACGGCCGGCGTGCCGTAGACGCGGGCAATTTCCTCGGCAAGCGCGGTCATGGCAGCACCCGGATGATGACTTCGATCTCGACGGTCATGTTGTTGGGCAGCGAGCCCATGCCCACGGCCGAGCGGGCGTGACGGCCGTTCTCGCCGAGAACGGCGACGAACAGGTCCGAGCAGCCGTTGATCACCTTGGGCTGTTCCGCGAAATCCGGCACCGCATTGACCATGCCGAGCAGCTTGATGACCTCGACCTTGTCGAGCGAACCGGCGGCCTCCTGCATAGCCGCGAGCAGACCAAGCCCGGTCTGCTTGGCGTGTTCGTAAGCCTCTTCGACCGTGACATTGGCGCCGACCTTGCCGGTCGGATAGCTGCCATCGGCCCGACGCGGCCCCTGGCCGGAGAGATAGACGATATCGCCAGCCCGCTTGAAGCGGACATAGTTGGCGACCGGCGTCGCGACGTTGGGCAGTGTCAGCCCGAGTTCCTTGAGCCTGGCTTCGGCAGACATGGTGTTTCCTCTATCGTTATTGTGGCGCGGCGTTCCGCGGACGGCACACAACGCGCGCCCGTGAGACTCCGACGTGAGATGCCCGGGTCAAGCCCGGGCTTGTCGGCAGCACGACCTGGCCTTAGGCCGCCACCTTCTTGAACTTGTTCGTGCGCTTCGGGTGCCACCACTTGCCCTTCAGCACCACGCCCTCGGAAACGAACTTCTTGTCGCCGATCAGGTGCTCCCCGACGACGTCGACATAGTCGAACTTGCCTTCCTTGACGGTGAGGATGGTGGCGTCGCCCAGCGAGCCGACCCTCAGCGAGCCGTATTCGGGACGCTTCAGCGCCATGGCGGCATTCACGGTCGAGGCTGCGATGACGTTGTTCAGGCTCATGCCCATGCAGAGGAACTTCGACATGGTGGTGACCTGGTCATAGGCCGGCCCGTCGATGCAGAGCTTGTGAACGTCCGACGAGATCACATCCGGCTCGAAGCCATTGGCAAGCATGGCGCGCGTCGTCTTGAACGAGAACGAGCCCTTGCCATGGCCGATATCGAAGATGACACCGCGCTTGCGGGCGGCGAGCACCTCCGGCTTCACCGTGCCCTGGGCCGTCGCGGGTGCGTTCGGGAACGGCCGGAAGGCGTGGGTCAGTACGTCGCCCGGCCGCAGCATGCCGATGACTTCCTCATAGGATGGCGGCGGATGGTCGATATGGCACATCAGCGGCATGCCGACCTCGTTGGCCACCTGCAGCGCGATGTTCAGAGGCACCGTCCCGGACGTGCCCGAGGCATGCAGGCCGACGCGGACCTTGATGCCGACGATATAGTCGCGATTGGCGTCGGCGACTTCGACGCAATCAATCGGATTCATCATGCGCAGGTCGCCGCTCTCGCCGACCATGACGCGATGATCGAAGCCGTAGATGCCGGCATGCGAGACATGGAGATAGGCCAGGATGCGGGCCTGGCTCTGCTCGATCACATGCTTGCGGAAGCCGGCCCAGTTGCCCGGTCCGGCGCTGCCGGTGTCGACCGAGGTGGTGACGCCGGACATGCGGCAGAACTCGTCGGCATCGATGCCGAGCGAGGTGCCGCCCCAATAGACATGGGTGTGGAGGTCGATCAGGCCGGGCGAAACGATATAGCCCGAGACATCGCGAACTTCAGTATCGGCGCCGCCCTTCAGGTCCTTGCCGAAGCCTGAGACCTTGCCGTCGGTGAAGGCGACATCGAGAATGCCGTCATGCTTCTGCGAGGGATCGATGACCCGCCCGCCTTTCAGGATGAGATCGTGGTTCATGGCTGGTCCTTTGACGGCAAACTCAGAGCGGTGAGATAGCGCCCTTGCGCTCCACGATCATCCGGTATTGCTCCGGCTCGCGGTGGCGGGCGAAATTGAATGTGGATGCCTTGTAGCTCTTGCCGAGATCGAGATCACAGCGGGCGACGACGAGTTCGTCCCCCTCGGTGACGGCCTGGGCCACGACCTCGCCGGTCGGCGCAATGATGCAGGATCCGCCGATCTGGTCGACGCCGGCCTCGAGCCCCGCCTTGGCCACGCCGACGACCCAGGTGGCGTTCTGGTAGGCACCGGCCTGCATGACGAGCTGATTGTGGAAATTGCCGAGGCGGTCGTGGTCGGGCGCCGGGGGGTTATGCTTGGGCGTGTTGTAGCCGAGCACGATCAATTCGACATCCTGCAACCCCATGCTGCGATAGCTCTCGGGCCAGCGCCGATCATTGCAGATCATCATGCCGATATTGGCATCCATCGTCCGCCACACGGGCCAGCCGAGATTGCCGGTCTCGAAATAGCGCTTCTCGAGATTCTGGAAGGGAGCGCCCGGCCGGTGCTCGGGATGTCCAGGCAGGTGGATCTTGCGATATTTGCCGACGATCGAGCCGCTCTTGTCGACCAGGACCGCGGTGTTGAAGCGGCGCTTGCGCCCGTCCTCGAAGGCGAGCTCGGGATAGCCGAGATGGAAGCCGATACCGAGACGGGCGGCCTCCTCGAAGAGCGGCGCCGTCTCGTTCGAGGGCATGGCACTCTCGAAATAGGAATCGATCTCGTCCTCGTCATCCATCCACCAATGCGGAAAGAAGGCTGTCAGGGCGGCTTCTGGATAGACGACGAAATCGCAGCCATGCCCCTTGGCCTGGCGCATCAAGGCGATCATGCGGGCGACGGCCGAAGCGCGGCTTTCATCCCGATGGATGGGGCCGAGCTGGGCTGCGGCCACCGTCAGAATTCGACTCACCTTGTTTCCTCCTCAGCGCACGGGCCAGCATCGCGATCATCCAGGGCAGGCGAAAGCCGGTCAGCCCGCATGGACGCCATCGGATTTCCGCAGACCGCACCCCGAATCCGGGGTGCGAGGCCAGCGGACGCTGCGGCAGAGCCAGCCGGCATGGTGGATGCGGTTCCCCTCAGAGGCTCTTTGCCAGGCGGGGATCGAGCGAGTCGCGCAGGCCGTCACCGAGCAGGTTCACGGCAAGCACCGTGATCGACAGGAAGACCGCCGGGAACAGCACGATATGCGGCCGGACCTGCCAGAGCGCCCTGCCCTCGGCCATGATATTGCCCCAGGACGGCGTCGCCGGCGGAATGCCGGCGCCGATGAAGGAGAGGATCGCCTCGACGATCATCGCGCTGGCGCAGATATAGGTCGCCTGCACGGTCATCGGCGCGATGGTGTTCGGCAGGATGTGGCGCATGATGATGCGCGGCGCGCGTGCACCGGCGGCCACCGCCGCCTCGACATAGGGCTGCTCGCGCAGGCTGAGCACCACGCCGCGCACCAGGCGGGCGACGCGCGGGATTTCGGCAATGGTGATGGCGATGATGACGTTCTGGACCGAGCCGCGCGTCAACGCCATCAGCGCGATCGCCAGCAGGATCGGCGGGATCGACATCATGCCGTCGATGCCCCGCATGACGATGCCGTCAGCCCGGCGCACGAAGCCTGCGAAAAGGCCGATCGCCAACCCGACCAGAGACGACAGGATGGCGACGGTGAAGCCGACAATCAGCGAAACCCGCGCGCCGTAGATGACACGGGAATAGATGTCGCGCCCGAGCATGTCAGTGCCGAACCAGTACTGCTCCGAGGGCATCCTGGTGCGCCTCGCCGGCGCGATCGCGGTCGGATCGACAGTCCAGAGCAGCGGCGCAAGGATGCCGATGAGGATCATGAGCAGCAACAGGCCGCCGCCGATCGCGACCGAGGGGTGCCGGCGCATGAAGCGCAGCAGGTTTCTCAGGGGTGATCTCTCTGGCCCGATCCCGGCCAGAGCGGGAGCCGCCACGGCGGCAGGGCTCTCGGAGCGCGTCGTCAATAGCGTATCCTCGGATCGAGAAGCGTGTAGACCAGATCGATGATGAGGTTCACCAGCACGTAGACGAAGCTGAACATCAGGACGACGCCCTGAATCACGGGATAGTCGCGCCGCAGGATGGCATCGACCGTCAGCCGGCCCAGTCCGGGAATGGCGAAGACGCTCTCGGTCACCACGGCACCGCCGATCAGCAGGGCGATGCCGATGCCGATGATCGTCACGATCGGGATCGCGGCATTCTTCAGCGCATGCAGGAACAGGACGCTGCGCTGGCCGAGCCCCTTGGAACGTGCCGTGCGGATGTAGTCCTGCTGCAGCACCTCGAGCATCGTCGCGCGCGTGATGCGGGCGATCAGCGCGATATAGACGAGGCCGAGCGTGACCGAGGGCAGGATGAGGTTCCGGAGCCAGGGCCACAGCCCTTCCGAGAGCGGCGTGTAGCCCTGCACCGGGAGCCAGTCGAGTTTCAGCGCAAAGACATAGGCCAGGAGATAGCCGACGACGAAGACCGGGATGGAAAAGCCGAGAACGGCAAAGGCCATCGCGAACTTGTCGACCCAGGTGCCTGCCTTCCAGGCCGCGATCACCCCCATCGGCACCGCGATGACGACCGCAAAGATCAGCGTCAGCACCATCAGCGAGACGGTCGGCTCGATGCGCTGGGAGATGAGCTGCGTCACCGGCAGCGAGGTGAAGATCGACGTGCCGAGATCACCCTGCAGCACCCTGAAGAGCCACTCGCCGAACCGTATCAGGTAGGGGCGGTCGAGCCCGAGGCTCAGCCTGATCTTCTCGACATCCGCGGGCGTCGCCTGATCACCCGCGATGACTGCCGCCGGATCTCCCGGCGCTATGTAGAGGAGAGAAAAGACGAACAGCGCCACGAAAGCCATCACCGGGATGGTCGTGATGATGCGTCTGACGATGAAAGCCAACATCGCGGCGCTGTATCCCTATCGTTGCAAATCAGGCCTTGGAGACGCCCCAGAAGAACGGCAACGGCCCGCTGACGACGCCCGAGACGTTCTTCCGCCAGGCTTGGTAGCCGAGATAGAAGCCGGTCGGCGCGTAGACGACATTCTGAACCGCCGCCTGGTTGAGCCGGCCCATGGCCGCCTTCTCCTCGGCGAGATCCTTGGCGTTGAACCAGTTCGTCACCTCGGTCTCGACGGCAGGCACGTCCGGCCAGCCGAACCAGGCCTTGTCGGCATTCGCGCGGATAGCCGTATACGAGGCCGGATTGATGCAGTCGGCGCCGGCATGCCAGGTGTGGAACATGCTCCAGCCGCCCTGGCCCGGTCCGGTCTTCTGGGCGCGCCGGGAACCGACCGTGCCCCAGTCTGTGGCGACGAAATCGACATTCATGCCGATGCGCTTGAGCAGATCGGCCGTGACGTCGCCCATCGCCTTGGTGGCGGACATGTCCTGCGCCACGACACAGACCACCGGCTCGCCCTTGTAGCCGGACTCGGCCAGCAGCTTCTTGGCGGCCTCGATATTGCGCATCTTGAGCATATCGCCGCCCTGCTCGGTGTAGAGCGGGGTGCCCGGCGTGAAGAAGCCGGGAAGCGGCTTCCAGAGCTTGTCGTCCTCGCCGACAAGCGCACGCATGTAGTCTTCCTGGTTCATCGCAGTCAGYACCGCCTGGCGCACCTTCAGATTGTTGAAGGGCGGGTGCAGGTGGTTCATGCGGAAGGCGCCGATATTGCCGAGCGGATCGCCGATATCGACATTGATATTCTTGTTGGCCTTGAGCACCGGCACGAGATCGGCGAGCGGCGTCTCCCACCAGTCGATCTCGCCATTCTGCAGCGCAGCGGCTGCCGTCGCCGGATCAGGCATGATCACCCACTCGATGCGATCGACCAGCATCTTCTTGCCGCCGGCGAGCCAGTTCGCCTGCTCGGAGCGCGGCACGTAATCGGCGAATTTCTCGAAGACCGCCTTGGCGCCCGGCACCCACTCATTGCGCAGGAACTTCATCGGTCCGGAGCCGACATATTCGGTGATCTGCTGGAACGGATCGGTCTTGGCGATGCGCTCGGGCATGATGAAGGAACAGGGAGCGTTGTTCTTCGCCAGCGCCAGCAACATCTTCGGGAAGGGCTGCTTCAGCGACCATTTCCAGCTCCGGTCGTCGACCGCAACCAGTTCGTTCTGGATGGCGCGGAGCATCAGGCCCATCGGGTCGCGCGCCGACCAGCGCACGAGGCTCTGCACCACGTCCTTGGCGAGCACCGGCTCGCCGTCATGGAATTTGAGGCCGGGGCGGAGCTTGAAGGTCCAGGTCAGGCCGTCGGAGGAGACCTCCTCGCTTTCGACCATCTGGCGCTGCGGCTGGAACTTGTCGTCAATGCCGTAGAGCGTATCCCAGACCAGCGCAGCGGCATTGCGAACGACATATTGCGTGCCCCAGATGGGGTCGAAATTCGCGAGATTGGCCTGCGGCACGAAGCGCAGGGTCTTGGCCGCTGCTCCTTGCGACAAGGCCGGCATGGACAGCCCTCCGGTGGCGGCCAGAGCGCCGGCACCAGTGGCAGATTTCAAGAATGTCCTGCGATCCATTACTCTCTCCCCTGAAACGGCTACCTCTGACGGGCGACCTTGAGGCGAGTGTGGGGGAGAAAGATCACCCTGACAACACGCCGCGCCGGTCGAAATCCGCGGCTGGGAGGCTTGCAGAGTCCGTGCCAAACGGTACCGGTTGGCCCCCAACGCCATGCGCCCGCGCCAATCGAGCATAATTCCGCAGAAAATTGCGCAACGTCGGCTAAATCGATTTGATCGGCGCGCAGCTGGCCTAATCACAGCGTTTTCCCAGCACGCGAAAGGTCCTGCTGACCGGCGAAGACGAAGCGCCCACTCAGGCCTCGTCACGCGCCACGCGCCAGACGCGCCCCCCTTCTGTCGCCCCGCAGAGTTCTGCTAGGCATTCGGGCGTTGACGCGGGTTTTTTGGGCAGGTCCATGCGCTTGGCAGTGGGGATATTGGTTCTGGGCTGCGCATTGGCGCTATCGTTCGGCGCCACCGTATCGGGTCAGGATCAGCCCCGTGTTCTGAAGCGGGTGAAGAGCTCGGCCGCTCCGGAAAGCACCGCACCAAGTCTCGAAACGGTGCCGTTCGTCGATGCGCATGTCCATCTCAACGACGAGGCCATGCAGATCGAACTGATGCGGCACTACGGGGCGAAGCGTGCCGTCGTGTTCTGGGGGCGCAACGGCGACAACGTGTCGATTGCCGATGCCGTCAAGCGCCGTCCCGACCTGTTCATCGGCTTTGCCTCGATTTCTCCGGAGCGCAGGGCTCATCGAAAGGCATGGGAGGATCAGGACCTGGCACTGCTCGAGGAGCTCGACGGTCTCCTGGCCACCGGCCAGTTCAAGGGTATTGGCGAGATATCGGCAGTGCATTTTCCGTCGCCCGGGTTTCCCGAGGCGAACTACGATCCGGCGGGCCCGATGATGAGCGGGATCATGGCACTGGCGCGCAAATACCGCGTGCCTGTCCTGGTCCATGTCGAATCGACACGGATGCGCGAACTGACATCGCTGCTCGAGGCCTTTCCCGATGTGAACCTGATCTGGGCCCATGGCGGTTACACGCCGCTGTTCCTGGCCCGCAGGATGCTCGAACGGCACCCCAACCTCTACTACGAGCTGAGCGCGCGAACCTGGCCAAGGCACCCGCGTTCCCCCGACTACACGATCCTGCAGGACGGCAGGAGTGTCTGGCCGGAATGGCTTGAGCTCATCGAGACGATGCCCGGCCGCTTCATCATCGGAACCGACGCAAGCCATCGCTCGCTGGAGAGCGAGCGGATGAAATTCGAGAGCGTGCAGTCTTTCCTGCGCCAGCTCAGCCCGGCAACACGGGAACGGGTGGCACAAGCCAATCTGCTGGGGCTGTCCGAACCCAGGCCCTGACCGGCCCGGCTTCGCTCTTCAGGCCACTCTGACGGGCGCGTCGACACGCGCGAAAGGCTGCAATGCCTCAAATGCCGCCGCCGCACGCAGAACCAGCGCATCCCGGCCGAACGGCCCGACGATCTGCAGTCCCGCCGGCAACCCGGCCGATGTCAGGCCGCAGGGCACGGAGATGGCCGGTGCCTGGGTGATGTTGAAGGGGTAGGTGAATGGCGTCCAGCGCGTCCAGTCATCGCCATATCCGCCGTGGCCGGGGGCATTCCGTCCGACCTCGAAGGCCGGCAGGGGCAAAGTCGGCGTGAGCAGCAGATCGAAGCGCTCGTGGAACTGCGTCATATGATACGCAAGCGCATTGCGCTGGTTGAGCAGGGCGTCGACATAGGCCGAGCCCGGAATCTGCTCGCCAGCCTCGGCCACGGCCACGAGACCCGGGTCCATCTGCGCGCGCTTCTCCGGCCCCGCTCCGCGCAGAGCCAGGGCAGCCCCCGCCGACCACAATGTCATCAAGGTCTCAAGCGGATCGTCGAAACCGGGATCGACCTCCTCGACGCTCGCACCCAGCTCACGGAACGCAAGCGCCGCCGCCGCGGCGAGCGCTGCGATCTCGGGGTCAACGAGATGGTTGCCGCCAAGGCGCGGCGACCAGGCGATGCGCAGGCCCTTCACGCCACCGGCAAGGCCCGCAACGTAGTCCGGCGGGGGCTCGATCATCGCGGTCATGTCCCGGCCATCAGGCCGACCGATCGCGTTCATGGCGAGCGCCGTGTCTGCGACGGTGCGGGTCAGCGGGCCGAGATGGGCGAGGAAACCCATGGTCGAAACGGGATAGGCCGGCACGCGGCCATAGGTCGGCTTCAAGCCGACGACACCGGTGAAGGCCGCCGGGATTCGGACTGATCCGGCACCGTCGGTTCCGATATGGATGCAGCCGAGATTGAGCGCTGCGCATGAGGCCGCGCCGGAAGAGGAGCCGCCCGGCCCGGTTCGGATATCCCAGGGATTGCGCGTGATGCCCGAGAACGGTGAGTCGCCAACACCCTTCCAGCCATATTCCGGCATCGTAGTCTTGCCGAGGAAGACGGTCCCGGCCTCACGCAACCGCGCCGCAGCCGGAGCGTCTTCCGGCCAGGGCGCGCCGGAGGCCAGCGCGGAGCCGCGGCGCATCGGCCAGCCCCTCACGCCGATATTGTCCTTGATCGTGACCGGCACGCCGTCGAGCGGACCGAGCGGAGCGCCCTTGAGCCAGCGTGCCTGCGAGGCCTCGGCCATGGCGAGCGTGACCTCGGCATCGCGCACGACGAAGGAGTTGATGTCGGGCTCGAAACGCTCGATGCGGTGGAGCGCGTCCTTGGCGACCTCGACCGGCGAGAGGCTGCGCCCAGCGTAGAGCTTGTTCAGCGCGACAGCAGACAGGGAAGCGATTGCGGTCATCGGCATCTCTCGTGAGGAGGAAGGACCAGGGCTGGGAGCAGAGGTCTTTTGCGGCGCGCGCCGCGCTTGATCAGTTATTCGCCACGCGCCAGGCGGCGCTGAGCAGGACATTGGCGCCGGCGACCATGTCCTCGTCGGTGCTGAACTCCGCCGGGTTATGCGAGAGGCCGCCGATCGAGGGGATGAAGATCATCGCCGTCGGGCAGATGCGCGACATCATCTGGGCGTCGTGTCCAGCGCCCGAGATCATCCGGCGGACCGGCAGGCCGAGTTCGGCTGCGCTCATCTCCACGCCGTAGATCAACTCCGATGCGAATTCGACCGCCGGAAAGCGGGCAAGATCGCGGAAGCTGATCTGGATGCCGTCCCGCTCGGAAAGCTCCGCGCAGAACGCCCGGACGGCCGCCTCCGCCTCAGTCAGGAGCGCGTCCTTGGGATTGCGCAGGTCGAGCGACATGACCACGCTTTCCGGCACCACGTTGACGTTGCCGGGCTCGACGCGGATGACGCCGGAATTGGCAAGCTGGCCCGGAATCTTACCCGTCAGCTCATTGGCGAAGAGGTTGATGCGCGCAGCCGCCAGCCCGGGATCCCTGCGATAGGCCATCGGCGTCGTACCGGCATGGCTTGGGCGGCCCTTCAGCGTCAGCTCAAGCCAGGTGATGGCCTGGATGCCGGTGACAGCGCCGAGCCCGCCGCCCTCGCCTTCGAGCACCGGCCCCTGCTCGATATGGAGCTCGAGATAGGAATGCGCCTTGAGGAAACCGGGCCGTTCCGGGCCGTGATAGCCGATCCGCTTCAATTCGGTGCCGAGCACAGCCCCTTCGGCATCCTTCTCGGCATGGGCCGCTTCCACGCTCATGCCGCCGGCCCAGACATAAGAGCCGAGCATATCGGGATGGAATCGGGCGCCCTCTTCATTGGTGAAGGCGATCACCGCCATGTCGCGCTTCGGCTGCAGCCCTGCATCGCGCAGCGCCGCCAGCACCTCGAGGCCGGCAATGACGCCAAGTGCACCATCGAAGCGCCCGCCGGTGCCGACCGTGTCGATATGGGAGCCGAGGATGACGGCAGGTCCCTCCTCCCGCCCCTTCAGGATGCCGACGACGTTGCCGATCGCGTCGATCTTCACGTCGAGCCCGAGCGCCTGCATCTGCCCGACGAGCCAGTCACGCCCCTGCCTGTCCTCGTCGGAGAGAGCGAGCCGCCGGCAACCGCCTTCCGGCGTCGCGCCGATCTTCGACAAGGCTTCGAGCCTCGAGACCAATCGTGGCCCGTCGATCCGCAGGTTCGAGCTCATTCGCCAACTCTCCCAAAAGGCCGGCCACAGGCCGCTAACGCATAAAGCATGAACGATGCCGGGCGCTCAGCCGGCGAGCAAGGCCGGCTTGCGCTTCTCGACCCAACCGGTCGCGTCCTCATAGGCCTGCGCAGCCTCGAGCAGCAGACGCTCCGCGTGGTTGGGGCCCCAGAGTTGCATGCCCATGGGCAAGCCCGCAGCGTTGAAGCCGACCGGGACACTGATCGCCGGACAGCCCGACATCGTCACCGGGATCACCACCTCCATCCAGCGATGATAGGTGTCCATCGCGCGGCCCGCGATCTCGCGCGGCCAATGCGTTTCGACGGCAAAGGGAAAGACCTGGGCACTGGGCAGGACAAGCAGGTCATAGCGTCCGAACAGGCCGCGCACATGCTGATACCAGGACGAGCGCAGATTGGAGGCCTTCATCACGTCGAAGGCCGAGAGCTTGAGGCCCTGCTCGACCTCGTGGCGCGCTTCGGGCTTGAGAAAGTCGCGCCGTGCCGGATCCGCATGGATGGGGGCCAGGCTCGCACCGACCTGCCAGGCCCTGAGTCTCGTCCAGGCCTGCCAGACGGCTTCGGGATCGAAACCGAGGCTCGCCTCCTCGACCCGCGCCCCCATGTCCTCGAAGGCCTTCAAGGCTTCGCGGCAAAGCGACAAGATGCCATCCTCCATCGGCAGATGCCCACCGAGATCGCCAAGCCAGCCGATGCGGAGCCCGGCGATGTCGCGCTTGAGATTGCCCAGGAAGGCGGCCGGCTCCTCGCGGATCGAGAGCGGAACGCGCAGATCGTAGCCCGACTGCACGGCGAGCAGCGCGGCAAGATCGCGGGTCGTGCGCGCCATGGGACCAGCTACGCCCATCTGCGGAATGAAGACCTCGTCGCCACTCGAGGGCACGCGGCCATAGCCCGGCCGCATGCCGAGCACGTTGTTGAAGGCAGCCGGATTGCGCAGCGAGCCGGCATGGTCGCTGCCATCGGCCACCGGCAGCATGCGCATCGCCAGCGCAACGGCAGCGCCACCGCTCGAGCCCCCCGAGGTCTTCGACTGGTCATAGGCGTTGCGCGTTGCCCCGAAGACCGGATTGAAGGTCTGCGAGCCCAGGCCGAATTCCGGCGTATTGCTCTTGCCGATGATGATGGCGCCAGCCGCCTTCATGCGCTCGACGAAAATGGCGTCGCTTTGCGCGATCTCGTCCTTGAAGAGCGGCGAGCCTTGCGTCGTCGCGAACCCCTTGGCCGCGGCAAGGTCCTTGATGGCCTGCGGGAAGCCGTGCATCCAGCCACGCGACCGGCCTGCTGCCAATTCGCCATCCAACGCCTCGGCTTCCCCCAACAGATCGGAGCGGTCGCGCAGTGCCACCAGGGCATTGACCGTCGGGTTATGCCGCTCGATCTGATCGAGATAGGCGCCCATCACCTCGACACAGGACAACTTGCGCGCGTGGATCGCGTGCGACAGCGCAACAGCGTCCAGGCCGACGATGTCGCCGGCCATGGCGGCGTTTCTCAAATCTGACATCCTTGACGGTTCCTCTGTCTTCTTCTTGCCGGTGATGATGGCCGCCATGGCCGAATGCCGGTAGCGACGTTTGCGCAGGGGCCGGATCGCGAAAACGCGCAGCGGGCCGCTCCCACACGCTCACGCGCCGAGCGCGGGCAAGCCCAGCGTGGCTGACCCTGTCCTGCACAGAAAATGGGCGCTAGAAGCGACGGCCCATGACCGATCTGGCCCTCCCCACTGCGCGCGCTCATCCCTGGCTCACAGAAGTCAGGGCCATGCTCGCCCTGAGCTGGCCCATGGTGCTCACCAATGTGGCGCAGACGGCGATGACGGCAACCGATGTGGTGATGATGGGCCATCTCGGCCCCGACTCGCTCGCGGCCGGAGCGCTCGGAGCCAATCTCTACACGGCGGTCCTGATTTTTGGCATCGGCGTCATGGCAGCGGTCGCGCCGATGATCTCGATCGAGCTCGGGCGCAACCGCCATGCAGTGCGCGACGTGCGCCGCACCGTGCGCCAGGGTCTCTGGGTGGCAGCGACACTGGTCGGACCGATGTGGCTGTTCCTGTGGCAGGGCGAAGCGATCCTGCGCGCCATGGGGCAGGATCCAGCGCTTTCCGCGGCGGCCGCGAGCTATGTCCACACCCTGCAATGGAGCCTGCTGCCGTTCTTCTTCTATCTGGTCCTGCGCGGCTTCGTCGCGGCCTTGCAGCGGCCATTCTGGGCCTTCGTGGTCGTGCTGTTCGCCGTCGCATTCAATGTCTTTGCCAACTGGTGCCTGATGTTCGGGCGGCTCGGCTTCCCGGCCCTCGGTCTGCCGGGTTCGGGGATCGCCACCGCACTCTCCTCGACCCTGATGTTCCTTGGACTTGCCATTGTCGTTTCGGTCGACAGGCGTTTCCGGCGATTTCATCTTTTCGGGCGCTTCTGGGTGCCGGACTGGCCGCGATATCGCGCCTTCTGGCGGCTCGGCTTCCCGATCGGCCTGACGCTCGCCTTCGAGGTCGTGATCTTCAACGGCGCCGCCTTCCTGATGGGGCTGATCGGCTCGACCTCGCTGGCCGCGCATGCGATCGCCATTCAGATCGCGTCCCTGACCTTCATGGTGCCGATGGGCATCGGCCAGGCCGGCACCGTGCGTGTCGGCCGCGCCTATGGTGCCGGCGATCGCGACGGCATCACGCGTGCCGGCACCACCGCGATCGTGCTCGCGATCTCCTTCATGGCGCTGACCGCGCTCGTGATGCTGCTGGCTCCCCACCTGCTGGTCGCGCCCTTTCTTGATGCCAGCAAACCGGGTTCGCAGGCTGTTGCCGAACTCGCGATGCGCTTCCTCCTGTTCGCAGCGATCTTCCAGATTGCCGACGGCGCACAGGTGGTCGGTTCCTGCATCCTCAGGGGCCTGCGCGACACGCGCGTGCCGATGATCCTGGCCGGCCTGGGCTATTGGGGCATCGGGCTGCCGCTTTCGGCGGCTCTCGGCTTCTGGACACCGCTCGCCGGCAGCGGAATCTGGATCGGACTGGCGACCGGCCTTGCCGTGGTGGCGGTGCTGATGCTGTGGCGCTGGTCGCAGCGCGAAAGGCTCGGCCTGGTCGCGCCCGCGTCGACGCCAAGCTAGGTTGCACCGGCATTGCAGGGCGGACACAGCAAGCCGCCAGCGATGTCGCCGGTTTCCAGGAGTTTGCGCGATTCGGCGCTCTTTTTGCCAAGCACCCGCCTGATCGCCTGATAACACGGCCGATTTCCCGGTGTTTTCGAGCTGTTGCGGATTCAGCACAGCCAGCTGAAGACACAATTTCGCCGCACTGTGTTCACCCCACGGCCACGCCATCCGCCTTGAACCCCATTGGGCGAAGACGTGGAACACCGTGGAACTGCGCGATCGCTCGTCCGTTGCTAGTCCCGCAAGACCAAGAATACGCGAGCCAAACTGATGTCCTTCGACTCGATCGCCGGCGCACTCCGCCATCGCCTCTTCAAGCGCATGATGGTGCTGCTCTTGCCGCTATCGCTGGCAGCCTGTGTCGGCGCGCGCCAGCAAGCCCTCGAGGCCGCGAGACCTGCCGGACCGAGCGCGGCTGCACTCGCCATGTATGGCGAGATGCCCGACGAGAAGTTCCCTCTGCCTGAAACCGACATTACCGAAGTCGACCCGCGCTTCCTGAGGCAGGAAGTCGCCTATCCGACCAGCGAGCGGCCCGGCACGATCGTCGTCGACACTAACAAGCGCTATCTCTATCTGGTCCGAGAGAACGGCCGTGCCATCCGCTACGGCATCGGCGTCGGCAAGCAGGGCATGTCCTGGCGCGGTCGCGCAACCGTTGCCCGCAAGGCAGCCTGGCCGCGCTGGACCCCGACCCCTGCGATGATCGCGCGTGATCCTGCCAAGAACCGCCCCTGGGCCGGCGGCATGGACGCGGGCCTCGAGAACCCGCTCGGCGCGCGCGCGCTCTATCTCTATCAGGGTGACCGCGACACCCTCTATCGCATCCACGGCACCTCGGAGCCCTGGACCATCGGCACGGCGGTTTCGAGCGGCTGCATCCGCATGTTCAACCAGGATATCATCGACCTGCACAGCCGCGTGCCCACCGGCACCACCGTCGTGGTCCTCAACCGCACCCCGCTGCTGAAGCCGGAGCCCGGCGAGAATTTCGACGAATTCGTCTCCGAAGGTGTCGAGCCGGCCGAGCCGTTCGAAGGCTGATCGCCACCCTCCGTCATCGCCCAGAGATTGGCGCGCATCACCAACCCATAGGGTTCGGTGTTGCGCGCCTCTTCATTTCCCAGCGCCTTAAATTGATATAGGCGGTGCTAGGGCGGGGAGCCGTGCTCCAGCTGCCGCATACGAGAGGCCCGGATCAATCCCGCTCCGGCCCGCGAGAGAGGACGACACCTCATGCGCGTGACGATGATCGGTTCGGGCTATGTTGGCCTGGTCTCGGGTGCCTGCTTCGCTGATTTCGGCCATGTCGTGACCTGCGTCGACACCGACGCTCGCAAGATCGAGGCGCTCAACCGCGGCGAGATCCCGATCTTCGAGCCCGGCCTGGACGATCTCGTCGCCAAGAATGTGCGCGAAGGCCGCCTCTCCTTCACGACCGAGCTGGCCGGTGCCGTCCGCGGCGCCGACGCGGTCTTCATCGCAGTCGGTACCCCGGCCAGGCGTGGCGACGGCCATGCCGACCTCTCCTATGTCTATCAGGCCGCTCGCGACGTCGTGGCCGAGCTTGAAGGCTTCACCGTCGTCGTCACCAAGTCGACCGTTCCGGTCGGCACCGGCGACGAGGTTGAGCGGATCATGCGGGAGAGCCGACCGGAGGCCGATTTCGCTGTGGTCTCGAACCCGGAATTCCTGCGCGAGGGCGCCGCGATCAGCGACTTCAAGCGTCCGGACCGGATCGTGATCGGCACCGACGATGCACGCGGGCGCGCCGTGATGGAGGACATCTACCGGCCGCTCTATCTCAATGCCGCGCCCCTTCTCTTCACCTCGCGCCGAACCTCCGAGCTGATCAAATACGCCGCCAACGCCTATCTCGCGACCAAGATCACCTTCATCAATGAAATGGCCGACCTCTGCGAGGCCGTCGGCGCGAATGTCCAGGAGGTCGCGCGCGGCATCGGCCTCGACAATCGCATCGGCGCGAAGTTCCTGCATGCCGGCCCCGGCTATGGCGGCTCCTGCTTTCCGAAAGATACGCTGGCCTTGATGAAGACGGCGCAGGACCTCGCTGCTCCGCTGCGGATCGTCGAGACCGTCGTCGCCGTCAATGACCAGCGCAAGCGCGCCATGGCCCGCAAGGTGCTCGCCGCCTGCGGTGGTTCGGTGCGCGGCAAGCGAATCGCCATCCTTGGCCTCGCCTTCAAGCCGAACACCGACGACATGCGCGAAGCGCCCTCGATCGCGATCATCACCGCGCTCCAGGATGCCGGGGCCGAGATCGTTGCCTATGATCCCGAGAGCATGGATGCGGCCAAGCCTCTGCTGCCCGGAATCTCCTATGCGAGTGACGCCTATTCCTGCATCAGGGGCGCAGATGCGCTGGTGATCGTGACGGAATGGGATGCTTTTCGTGCGCTCGACCTCGCCGCGGTCAAGGCCGCGCTACGCGAACCCGTCGTTGTCGATCTGCGCAATATCTACCGCTCGGACGACATGCGCCGCCGTGGCTTCCAGTACAGCAATGTCGGCAATGCCTGATCGACGCACTGCCTTGATAGCGTCACAGGCAGTCCCCACCTCTTGACGCGGCGGCGCACCCGCGCCGTCCAAACGAGAGGAGATGACGATGACGCCGCAAGAACGCGACGTGATCGCCGGGATTTTCGATCGCCTGAGACAGGCGGCCAACCAGCCCCGCGACCCCGAGGCTGAACGCTACATCGCGGAGCGCCTGCGCGAGCAGCCCTATGCGCCCTATGCCATGGCGCAGGCCGTCTACGTTCAGGAACAGGCGCTGACCAACCTTCAGGCCCAGGTCGAGGAACTGCAGGCGCAGGTTCGTGACCTGCAGAGCCGACCGAGCGAGGCTCCGGCGCAGGCCGGCGGCTTCCTGTCGGGCATCTTCGGCGGCGCATCTCGGCCAGCTGACGCCCCGGCACGCAGCGGTTCCGTGCCGGCCTTCCCGGCGCGCCCGGCAGGGCAGGCCCCATCGGCCGCCTGGACCGGTCAGCAACCGCAGCAGCAGCCAGCCCCCGGTCAGGCTTTCGGCGGCCCGCAAGGCCAGCAGCAGGCGGGCCCCTGGGCGAACCAGCAGGCCCAGGCGCCCGGACGTGGCGGTGGCTTCATGGCCTCAGCGCTGACGACGGCAGCCGGCGTCGCTGGCGGCATGATGCTCGGCAATGTCCTGACCAACGCCTTTGGCGGCGGCAAGGGCGGCGAGGCAAAAGCCGCGGAGACGGCAGATGCCAGCAAGGCGGCCGACGCCAGCAAACCGGCCGATACGGCTGAAAAGGATGCCGGCACCGCCGACAACCAGCAGGCGGCCTATGATCAGGGTGCTTCCGACCAGGCAACCTACGATCAGGCCAGCTACGACGAGCCCTATGAACCCGGCCAGGACGACGACCCCATCGATGATGGCGGCGACTGGGCCTGATTCCGGCTGCGTCCACCCGTACCAACAACGGCTCGCCCTCCGGCGGGCCGTTTTCGTTGGGGGCCTTCCCAACCCGGCGCGCACCTCTTAGATTAGAATAATTCTAATCTAAGAGGTGATCATGAAACGCATCGACGATCTGGACGAGGCCGAGATCCTCGCGCTCGCGATCGCCAATGAGGAAGAGGATTCCCGAATCTACCTTTCCCTCGCCAATCGCCTTCGGCCGATCTACCCGCATTCCGCCGAGGTCTTCGACGAGATGGCGGCGGAAGAGCAAAGTCATCGCCACAGCCTGCTTTCGCTCTATGAGCGGCGCTTCGGCAAGGAACTGCCCTACATCACCCGCCAGGATGTGAAGGGGTTCCTGAAGCGCAACCCGGTCTGGCTGATGGACGGGCTGCGACTCGACACCGCCCGGACGCAAGCGGCGCTGATGGAAGAGGAAGCCTCGGGCTTCTACGCTCGTGCAGCGCAACGGGCGCATGACGTCGAGACGCGCAAACTGCTGGCTGACCTTTCCGAAGCCGAGAAATCGCATCAAAGCCTGGCGCAGCGCCTCGGCGAAACCATCCTGACCTCGGATGCGACCGCCGAGGAAGACCAGACCCGTCATCGCCTGTTCGTGCTGCAGATCGTTCAGCCAGGGCTTGCCGGATTGATCGACGGTTTCGACGCTCGCGCCGATATTCGCGGCCGCCTTCGCGACCCATGATTCCTGGAATGCCTTCCAGGTCGGCCTCGCCGCATCGGTCGGCGCGGGCATCAGCATGGGCCTCACCGAAGCTCTCTCGGATGACGGGACCATCACGGGACGGGGGCATCCCTGGGTGCGTGGTGCTGCCTGCGGCGTCGCGACCACGGTCGGCGGGCTCGGCCATACCCTGCCCTACCTCATCCCCGATTTCTGGACCGCCACGGCCATCGCCGGCATCATCGTGGCGATCGAGTTGATCGTGATCGCCTGGGTCCGCTGGCGCTATATGGAGACGCCGTTCACATCGGCGATCGTCCAGATCGTGCTCGGTGGCCTGCTGGTCCTTGCGACCGGCATTTTCATCGGAAGCTCGTGACGGCTGCGCAGGTGGTGAGCCGCCTCAGATCACCAGCACCTTTGCGCCGACCCGCACCCGGCCATAGAGGTCCGTCACATCGTCATTGGTCATCCGGATGCAGCCCGAGGAAACGGCTTGACCGATCGTGTGCGGCTCGTTCGTGCCGTGGATGCGATAGAGCGACGACCCGAGATAGAGCGCGCGCGCGCCCATCGGATTCTCGGGCCCGCCGGACATGAAGCGCGGCAGATCCGGGCGGCGTTTCAGCATCTCGGCCGGCGGCGTCCAGCTCGGCCATTCCGCCTTGCGCGTCACAGCCTTCATGCCAGCCCATTCGAAACCTGGTCGCCCAACGCCGATGCCATAGCGCAAGGCGCGGCCACCAGGCTGGACGAGAAAAAGAAACTTCCGCGGCGTGTCGATGACGATGGTGCCCGGTTTGTGCGGGCCGTCATAGGCGACTTCCTGCTTCTGGAAACGCGGATCGAGCACGCGCTCGATCGGCCGTTGCATCTGCATGGGCTCACCGAGCGCGGCCATGCGGCGCCCCGGAGCCCGCGGCTCGGATGCCTGCTCGAACGGATCGGCGCCATAGCCCTGCCCGGGTACGACGCGCTGGCCATAGGCGGAGTAGCCGCCCGGCCGATTATAGACCGCCCCGCCCCGGCCCTGGGGCGTCGGGTCCCGACCGGTCATCAGCATCTCGATGAAGCCGCCACCGTAGTTGCCACGCGCGGTAGAGCCGGTCACCAGAGGATCGGCTGGGCGCCCGTAGCTCTGCGCGGAGACGGGGCCGTTGGTGGCGCACATCCCGGACAGGATCGCGAGCGGAACGAACAGGACGGGACGCATGACGCAACTCTCTTCAGCAAGCTGCGAAGAGCCTGGGGAGCCGCCCTCAAAGGAATGGTGAATCGCTGCCGCTTCGTCAGCGTTTCCGCCAGCAATCGCGTGACTTCAGCGAATTAACCTTAGCAACCCGCCTAGAGAGAGAGTGAACGAAGCGTTTCGGGTGACCGTGCAGAGCTCTTCGGCAGGCGCCGGGCTATCGGGCAAACCTTGCCATCTCATCGGGCCGCGCGGCTTTTGCGCATGACCCACCACAAGGAAAGCCGGGAGCGGCTCCGCATCACGTCGCAACCCAGGATGACAACCGCATAGACGAGCGCCCCCACGCCGACTTGGAGCACGAGTTCGATGGGGGCCGCGAAACGGCCGGACAGCGGCCAGGTTGCAGCAACCATCGACAGCACGGCGAGGAGCACGCAGGCGCAATCTCGCAGTGGCGGCCAGATCGGCAGCGAACGGAGTGCCGCAGCCGCAGTCACCCCGAGCGCGACAATGAAAGCACTTGCCTGCGCATAGGCGTAACGCTGCGGTCCCGCCGCTCCGAGGGGAGTGAGCACCAGCAGCAGATTGCAGGCCAGGCCGAGGCCCGTTGCCATGGGCGCGATGCGGGTGCGCTTGTCCAGGAGAAAGACCGGGATGAAGGCCGCCTGCGAGATCGTCAAAGCCACGAACCCGGGGATCAGGATCGACATATAGGCCGAGAAATGACCGTGAAAGCTCGGCGGAACCAGAAGCCGTTCAAAGGCGGGGAGGACAAGCCACAGTCCGGCGGCAGCGGGGAGCGCCACCATCAAGACCACGACGACGTTCTCCGCGATACGACGCAGTGCCGCCCGTCGCCCGCGCGTCTCGTCGAGGCGAATGACCTCTCGCAGGAGCACGATCTCCAGGGTCGAGGCGAGCGTGCCGAAGAGCTTCAGCCCCATATCCGAGGCCAGGGAGAAATAGCCGGCCTCGGCAAAGCCATGGGCGCCGGCGAGCAGGGAGCGGTTGATCAGCGGGATCAGCGAGTAGACCGCATTGCTGCCGATCAGCGGCAGGGAATAGATGAAGAAGCTCCAGGCGACGGCCTTGTCGGCCGCCGACAGCGAAAGCGGCGCATCGGCCAGCGCCCGCCGGACGAGAAGCAGCGCCACCACCACGCTGATCAGGCCGCCAAGCAGAACAATGGCGGGATCATGCGTGATCCAGGCTCCGCCAACCATCAGGATCAGCGCCAGAACGTTCTTGACGATGATCAGCTTGGCATAGGCGGCGTCGAGGAAGCGGGCCCGCGCAATCGCGCCATGATAGTCGAACAGCCCAGCCCCGATGCCGCCGAGCACGGCAGCCGCAAGCAGCATCGCCGGCAGGCGGAAATCGATGCCTGCCACGATCGCCGCGATCAGCAGGCCGGACAGGGCAATGCTGATGCCGGCCGCCAGGATATCCAGTGTCGCGCGGATCTCCGGCTGCTTCTCGCGCGCCGCCAAGGAGTAGAAGCGGATCGCGGAGACCCTCAGCCAGTCGAGCAGCGCGGTGTTCACCAGCACGACGATGGCCGCGCCAATGGCGTAGAGTCCAAAAGCCGCGGGCCCGAGAAAATAGGCGATGAGCAGACCGAGGACGAAATTCAGCCCGGCATTGATGATGAAGGGCACGAGAACAGTCATATGATCCCGGTCATGGCGCCAGCACGAAGCTGCCGCGCGACTCACACGGCAACCACATCATCGATATACAACTGCCCTAACCGTCCGCTCGTGCATTTCCAAGCGGAAGCGCGTCGAATATCTGGCCATTCGCGTTCCGGATTCCGCTGGTGTCGAGCGACCGGCGCAGCAGCGCCGAAACAGACCGCCGATGCGGCATGTGCATTGCTGAGCTGAACGGCATGCGCGCAGCGGTTGCGCCTCCCCCTTGCGCCAATCCGGATTGGCCTGCATCGCTGCGGCATGACCGCAAGCCTCCCGCCGCTTCGCGCCGCGCGCGACGATGATTCAGAACCGCTCGCCGCCCTGATCGCCGCGAGCTTCGCCGAATATCCCGATTGCCATTTCGACTGGTCGGAGTTTCCGGAGTTGCGGAGGCCGGCGAGCCATTTCGCGGCCAAGGGCGGCCGGCTCTGGATCGCAGAGGCGCCTGATGGCGGGATCGCCGGGTCGCTCGGCATCTTTCCAGTTCCCGAACAGAATGCCGCCGAGCTTGCGAAGGTCTACGTTTCTCCCGCCTGGCGCGGCGCCGGCCTTGCGCAGGTGCTCTTTGCAGAGGCGCTGCGCTTCGCGGAAGCCGGCAACCATGCAGAGATGATCCTGTGGTCCGACGCGCGCTTTGCACGCGGCCATCGCTTCTACGAGAAGCTCGGCTTCGTCCGCTGGCCGGGGCAGCGCTATCTCGGCGATATCTCCTTCAGCTGGGAGTATCATTTCCGCAAGCGCCTCACCGGCCAACCGGAATGACCGCAGGCACAGCGCTCCGAGCCGTCTTCGGCATCGCCCTGCTCACCGCAATGGACGCGGTGATCAAGGCGCAGATGCAGCACCATCCCTTCATCGTCACCCTGTTCATGCGCTTTGCCGCAGGCGGCCTTTGCGCCCTCATCGTGCTTGCGGCGGTGCGCCCGGCCTTCCCGACCCGCAGCAGCCTGATCGGCAATGTCGTGCGCGTGCCGCTCGTAGTGCTCACCGCCGGCAGCTTTTTCTATTCCATCTCGGTGCTGCCTCTGGCGGAGGCGCTTACCCTGTCCTTCCTCGCGCCGGTCTTCGTCGCCCTGCTCGGCGGATTTTTGCTCAAGGAACGGCTCGACGGGCGCATTCTCCAGGCCCTCGGCTTCGGCCTGCTCGGCATGCTCGTCATGGTCTGGCCCAGGCTGCAGGGCGGCGTCACCGGAGCGGAGCTCGGCGTCGCCGCAGCCCTGTTCTCAGCAGTGTCCTATGCGTTCAATCTGATCCTGCTGCGACGGATCGCCGTGAAGGAACATCCAGCCGTCATCGTCGCCTTCCAGAATTGCGGGCCGGCGCTCTGCCTCGCCATTCCTGCCTGGCTCGCCTTCGTGCCCATGACCGGCAAGGACCTGCTTGCCTATCTCAGCGCCGGCCTGCTCGGCGTCGCCGGCCATCTCATGCTGACCTCCGCCTTTGCTCGCGCAGCCGCGTCGCGGCTCGCGCCAATCGAGTACACGGCGCTTGTCTGGGCGAGCCTGCTCGGGTTTGCCTTCTTCGGCGAAATTCCGCTCTGGACCACCTATGCGGGCGCCGTCTTGATCGTCGCCGGCGCCGTTGCGGTCAGCAGACGCTAGAGCATCGGCCCGAAGGCTGGATTTCGGCTTTCGGGAAGGCCAATGCAAACACGGACGATCAGATCATCCCGCCGGATGCGATATCCCGTCCGACAATCGAGCCGCTGCCGCAAAAGCGCCCGATTGATTGCGACTTCTGCAGCCGTCCGAACAGCACGCGGAGGGGCCCGCGGTTGAGTGCGTTCTTCATCGCGGCAGCGCTGTGATCCATGAGGTTCTTCCGACATCCGCGTCACGGATCGCAAGCCCATGGCGCCATCGGCTCGCTCGGTCTGCATGTCGGTCTTTTGGGGGCTTTGATCTGGCTCCCCAGTATCGAGCCGTTGACACCGGCCCCGGAGGACAGCATCGAGGTCGAGTTGGTCACGCAGCAACAGGCCGAAGCCGTGGCCGAACCAAGGCAGCAGGAGCCCGTTCCCGAGGCTCCGAAGCCTGCACCGCCAGAGATCACTGCCGCAGCGCCGCAGTCTCCTCCGCAGCCCCGGCCCAATACCCCTCCTGTCGTTGCGGCGCCCGTCATGATCCGAGCAAGACGAACGCTATCCGGCAAGGTCCTTGCCGAACCGCGCAGCCGGCAGGCGCGGGAAGCCCTGACCCACCTGGATCCCTCAGAGCGCATCGAGCAATTATGCAACCTCGAAGCGATGAGCCAGATCCAGGCATGGAAAGCAGAGTTCCAGCCGGACAGGGTTGTCGCCTACGCCATGGCGGACACCAGATTCTCGGCGGGAATGCTGCAGGCCGACGGCGCCGCCTTCCGCAGCAAGCAGCAATGGTACAGGCTCAGGTTCAGATGCGAGACCACGCCCGATCGCAGCAAGGTTGCCGGTTTCGAGTTCCTGGTCGGCGATGCGGTTCCCCGCAGCGAATGGTCCGCGCGGAATCTTCCCACGACGCACTGAAGGAGGCGGTAGCGCCCTGGCAGGCGCCGTGATCCATCAGCCATCCGGCTGCCCACAATAGGCCTCGATCCGATAGCCGTCGGGATCGATTGCGAAGGCCGCGTAATAGTTCGGCCCGTAATCCGCCCGCAGCCCTGGCACGCCATTGTCCTTGCCGCCCGCCTTCATCGCTGCCGCATGAAAGGCGTCGACGCTCGCCCGACTGGGGGCCGCGAAGCAGAAGTGCAGGTTCGAGCCCGGATCCGGCGGGACAGGAGCCTGGGCCCTGCCGATCCAGAATGCGACCGCATCGCCGCCATAGCCCAGCGAATTGTCGTCATGGCTCAGGCAGCGGTAGCCGAGGGCACTGAGCGACGCGTCGTAGAAGCGCTTTGCGCGAGCGATCTCGCGAACGCCAATCGAGACATGGTCAAGCATGGTGGTTCTCCTCAGGGGGCTTCAGGTGGCGAGGCGCCGGGCGCGGAAATCGGCCTGCAGGCGCCAGGTCTTTCCGTCATCGGATGAAAGGTCTCCGAGCCAGCGGAAAGCGTTCGGTGTGATCTCGGTAAAGCGCCACCGGATCGCCGTGCCGTCCTCCAGCTTGCCGTGCTGGACGATATCTGGCCCCTCGGCCCGACCGAGCTGACGCGTGTAATACTGCTTGAGCGGGTCGCTCCAGAGGATATGCCAGGCGTCGAGCGCGGGGTCGTAGACCCTCAGCGTCGTGCCGTGGAAGAAGCCGGGCAGGATCCAGACATCCTGGATCGCCCGTCCGCCCAGCACCCAACCGAAACAGATCTCACCCTTGCCTTCGTGCCGAGTGCCATCATCGGCATGCATCACGGCATCCATCGCCCATGCCCCGATGAGCCAGCTGTAGAGACCCATCTGCTCGACCCGATCGGGAGCGGGCCCGCCGGCATGGAGTACCTCCTTCAAAGCGGTGATGGCCACTGCCATGTTCAGGCTCCAGTGCTGTGCAATGTGCCCCGAGTTAGGCTGCTCTCACCGCTTTGCGCTTGGGAAAAATTGCTGAATTAAGATGACCGCGACGTCGCAACTTCTGGCATCCGGCCCGGGCTGGCGGGTGCGTGACATCGTCTGCACGGCGGGCCCGTCCGATCCTGCCTTCGAGGAACGGCATGAGCATTGCTGCATCGCTGTCGTCACCGCGGGCAGCTTTCAGTATCGCTCTTCACTCGGAACCGCCGTGCTCGCGCCGGGCGCGATCCTGCTCGGAAATCGAGGCACGTGCTTCGAATGCGGCCACGAACACGCTATCGGCGATCGCTGCCTCGCCTTCCAGTTCGAGCCCGAACACCTGGAAGACATCGTAGCCGGCGTGCCGGCAGCCAAGCGGTTCGAATTTGCGCGGGCCTGCCTGCCACCGTCGCTGGCATCGTCCCGGCTCGCGGCAGTAGCGGAGGCCGCGCGCTGCGATGCAAACCAGCTCGAGGAGATCGCGGTTCGGCTTGCTGGCGCTGTCGCAGCCCTGCAGAATGGCGAGCCCCCGGCGGCGGTCGCCCCCAGCGCCCAGGACGCGCGCCGGGTCACCAGAGCATTGCGGCTGATAGAAGCTGAAAGCGAGCAGCCGTTGACGCTCGCCGGTCTCGCCCGCGAGGCGGCGATGAGCCGCTATCATTTTCTGCGAACTTTCCGGACGCTCATCGGCATGACGCCGCATCAGTTCCTGCTGCGGACACGGATGCACCGTGCCGCGACGATGCTTCGCCGGTCCGACCTGACGATCGCGAACATCGCGTTCGATGCAGGCTTCGGCGATCTCTCGACCTTCAATCGCCGCTTCCGGCAGGTGATGGGGGCCAGTCCGAGTGCCTATCGCGCCCAGCCCTAGCGCCAGCGATGGTAGGTCAGCGCGAGCCCGATGCAGTGTTCGAGCGGCCCGACAGGAATCTCCTCCTCCTCCCGGAAGACGAGGGCGCGGCTGCCTTCGAAGCGAAAGGTGTCGGGGTAGTGACGCGCGAAGGTCTCGACCAGTGTCGTCTGGCAATGGACATACATCGCGTAGTGCTTGCTCGATCCCTTCAACGCAGCGACCCTTACGGTCGTCCCCACACGCTGTTTCACAGGGAAATAGGCAGGCTCGCCCCATTTCAGGGTTTCGACGAGTCCGCCGAGCCCGGTCGTCCGGGCGCCTGTGTCGAGGATAAGCTGACGCAGCCGGAGCAGCGGCGTCCTCAGCGGCTCAGCGAATGACTGAAAAGCTGCGTCGACCGCGAGATCCTGGAACGCTGCGAATTGCATGGACAACTCCGCCCCGGGGCATCGGCGCGTATCCTAGTCACGAACCGCTGGACGACGCCACTTCAGCGGCCTGCCGCAACGCCGACCGGAAAGATCATGCAGGTTTCGGTGCCATGCGCGAGCAGCTTGCCGCGCTCGTCGGTGAGCCTGCCTTCGGTCGTCGCGATCGTGCCGCCGCGATGGATCAGCTTGCCTTCGCACCGTACGATCCCGCCACCCGGCATCACCGGGCGGACATAGTTGATCTTCATCTCGAGCGTCGTGTAGCCCTCCCCGGCCTTCAGCGTCGCGTGCGCCGCACAGGCCATGGCTGAATCGAGGATCGTCGCGGTCCAGCCGCCATGGATCGTGCCAAGCGGATTGAAGTAGCGCGCCGACGGCTTGCCGACGAACACCACCCGCCCCTCCTCGACCTCCGCGAGATCGAAATCCATGGCATCGGCGAAGGGCGCGCCGGGATGTCGCCCCTCCATCATGCCACGCAGGAAGGACACACCGTCTTCGGCCAGCAAGACTTCGCGTGAGACGACGCCGATCTTTCGCGACATGGACAGCCCTCGATTAACGTGCAGATACACGTTACTGAGAAGCCGCGCACGGTCAAGGCCTGCTTCCACCCGAGACAGCGTTCAGGTCGCGCCGCGGGCAACCCGCCGCAAGGCCCGCAGGCCATCGCGGGTCTCGTTCCATCGTTCCCGGCCGAGCCCGCCCTCGATGCGCTCCTGCGCCGCCTGCCAGTAAGGGATCGCGGCCTCGATCGCCGCGCGGCCCTTGTCGGTCACGGCATAGACCAGGGCCCTCCCCTTGCACTCCAGCGGTTCGATCAGCGCCTCCGCGGCGAGCAATTGCAGGTTGCGGGTGAGCGAGGTGCGTTCCAGCGCAAAACGCTCGGCCAGCTCGGTCACGGATCGGAAGGCGCCGGTGCTGAGCGCCGAGAGCAGGACGAACTGGGTGATCTTCAGCCCGCTCGGCCGCATCGCCTCGTCATAGGCGCGCGTGACGGCGCGTGCAGTCATTCGAACGTGCAAGGCGACGCAGGAACGGGCGATGTCGTCAAGCCGGGGATCGGGCACGGGCTCGGTCATTCCAACAGGATAGCGCGTCGCATGGGATTGCGCAGCATCCCTCTTGCCATGCCCTGTCTTGCGACGCCCCGCTTGCCGCGCCGCAATTTCGATTCACTTTCCGCCGAGAAGCTTCCTTGACTCATCCGGGGGGCGAGCCTATCTCCGCGGCATCCGTTAGCACTCGATCCTCGAGACTGCTAACAGATGCCGGCAGCGTTTCCACGCAGGCCGCGCGTTCCGTTTCTACCTTCTTAGAGGAAGACAGAACCATGAAGTTCCGTCCGCTGCATGACCGCGTCGTGGTCCGTCGCCTTGATGGCGAAGAGAAGACCAAGGGTGGCATCATCATCCCCGAAACCGCCAAGGAAAAGCCCCAAGAGGGTGAAGTCGTCGCCGTCGGCCCTGGCG
>NZ_JBFUIY010000048.1:0-32256 GCF_056401655.1 Allobosea sp. P4_E12
CAGTTCCTGGATGTGGCGCCGTGTCATGGCCCTGACATTGCGGTTCCAGGGATTGGGATAGCGCATGTCATACCAGATGATCACCCCGTTCGGGGTCAGGACGCGATTGATCTCGCGCGCCACGTTCCTGGCCATGAGGGGGCTCAGAATCGAGGAGAACATCGTGAAGACCAGGATGAAATCGAAATGCTGGTCGGGAAACGGTACATTCTCCGCATTGGCTTCCGTGAACGACACGTCCGGGCATTTTCGTCTGGCGGTCGCGAGGGCTTCCGGAAGCAGGTCGATCCCGAACAGGCGGTCGTTGGGAAAACCGTAGCGCTGCAGACGGCGGACCAGATCCCCCGTCCCGCAGCCCAGGTCCAGGACACGATATTGCTTGAGGGGAGGGGCAGCCTCCCGATCGAGCAACCTGTACAGGGCGACATCGCGATCGCGCACCATGCGCAGGCGCCCGGGGCGTCTCTCCCTGTCCGGGTTTCCGCGATCTCTCTCCGCATATTTCGCATAGGCGGATTTGATGCGCTCGACCTCGGCCGCCGTTGAGTGATCACAGATATCATAGCTGAATGGACGCATTTGAACGACCGGCATCGCAATCTCCCAGGGTGAATCGCCGATGGCTTCTCGCCTGCGGATGCTTGGGGGCTTGTCACCCGCTCCAGGCGTCGGAAGCTGTTGGAACGCTCCTGACAACAGGGCAGGCGGGGCGCCCGAGCCGGCATCCTGCGTACCCACCGAGGCTCGGTTGCCGCTGAGCCCGAGCTCTCGCCTCATGCGACCATCCGGTCATCGAGACGCATGCGAGGATCTGGAGCCGAGGCGCCCACGGTCGGCGTCCAGGTCGCACAAGAAACGAGGACTCCTCCCGCTCGGGGCTTCGATTTCAAAAGTCAGCTGCGCCCGAGCGAGCCAAGCTTGTCTCTGGTACGCGCCGGGCAGGCGCTCGGCATCCTCCGAACGAAGGATGACCCGGCATTTCCTGGCTGTCCGGCCGCCCGTTCCGGCCCCTGCGCCGAGGCGCCGCCATGGCGCAATCGACGCCGGCTTCGTTCATTCGAAGGATGAACTGGCCGCGCCCCAGGCGTAGCCGGTTGAGGTCAATCCCGCAGCCGGCCGCCGAAGACAGGGTTGATCCGATGCGCGACGAACAACCGACGCCGATCGTGGGAGGCCTGCGGGGTCGCCTGCTGCACGGTCTCCCTGCTTCGTCAGGGTGGAGCCGCCATCGCCGCAGAACGACGGCAATCACGGGAGCAGAGTGTCAACACGCCGGAGTGCGCCCGGCCCCCAATGCAGTGGCACTGCCTCTCAATGCAAGGGTATCGGCCTATGATCATTGATCTTTTCGGCGCCACCGGTGCCAGCAGAGCAAGCTTTGCCAGCGAATTGTGCGAGAGGCTCCGCGAGAGCGGCCAGACTGCCGAGATCATTCAGGGCCACTGGCCCGCGACAGGGGATCCGGCCCGCGACCCCCCGGGCCAAACCACCGGGCATGTCTACCGCGGCATTGGCAAATGGGCCGCGGCAGCGGTCCTCCCGCTCAGTCGCAGGCTCGGTTTCTGGCCCGGCTTCGATATCCTCGCCATGCTGCCGCCGGCCAATGCGGCCTGGTTCGGCGTCCTGCGCAACTATAATGCGAGCCTGAGCCATGCCTGGTCGGAGGCGGCCCGGTCGGACCAGATCGTGATCTTCGAACAAGGCTTCGTTCAAACCGTCTGCCTGCTCGCCACGCATAGTTGGGCCCTGAGCGCGGCTACCCTGGAAGCAGCCCTCGAACAGGTGCCAAAGGCCGATCTGATCATCTGCATCGATGCCCCCTCGGAGACGCCCGAAACGGATTTCGGAATGAGCCACGCCGCGGCGCCCGTCATCGCTCGCGCCGACGGCCTCTTGCATGAGCACGAGACGCCGGTGATCTCGCTCACCTTTCACGACGAGGCGACGCTCGGCAGCGCGCTGGACGCAGCCGTCGAGGAGGTCCTGGCGAGGCGCCCGGTTCGCGCCCCGATCGGCACATCCGCCGCGGCAGCGGCAGCCGACCGTGCAGCAACGCGCCCCGGTCCGGCTCATCCCGCTGTGCCGATTCGGGGCGCGATCGTGGCAGCGGGGAGTGTCGCCGCTCCCCAGCGGGCCATTCCGCTCCCCAGCATGCGTGCGCTGCTGCCCTATTTGATCGGGGCCTTTCTCGCCTTTCTCGTCGAATTTCTCGCCGCCAGGGTCATCGGCGCCCATAGCTACGGCATCTATGCCTTCGCCTTCGCCTGCGCGAGCGTGGTCGCCTACAGCTCCACGCTGGGTTTCAATATTTCGCTGATGCGCCTCCTGCCAGCCTATCTCGCGCGGCAGGAGAGCAGCCTCGCCCGGGGCGTGATCCAGTATGCCGTCCGCAGGACGCTGGCGACCGCGGTGGCGATCGCCGTGCTCGGAGCGACCTTCATCACCATGTATCCCGGGACATTTCGGCAGGAGGTCATCTCAACCGGTCTGATGGCGCTGGCCGCGACACCTCTGCTCACGCTTCTCCTGATCAGCGGCTCCGTGACGCGCAGCTACGGCGGTGCCCTGTCGGTCCTCACGATCGAACGTGTCGTCCTGAACGGGCTCGTTCTCGGCATGATCTTCCTGACGGCCTGGTACCATCTGTGGCCACGCGATGCGACGCTCGTCATGGGCTCCACGCTCGTCGGGTCGGCGATGGCGGCGATGGTGCTCGTGCCGACCCTGCGGGAGGTCCGGCCACAGGCGGTCCGCATGGCCGTGGCGAATTATGCCACCACCGAATGGCGCTCTTCCATCGCGCCCCTTACGATGATCGTCGCCGCCGAGATCGTCCTGAACCGGGCCGGTGTCATCGTGCTCGGCCTCGAGGGTTGCATTACCAAGGCCGGTATCTTCGGCATTGCCCTCAGCATGGCGACGCTGACGACGCGCCCCCTGGTGGCTTTTGGCCGATCGATCCTGCCTCTGGCCTCGCGTTTCGGCGGCGGGGATGATCGACCGCAACTTCAGGCGCTGCTGAGCCACTCCGCCAGGCTGTCATTGATGGCGGCGGTCCTGATCTCGGTTCCGCTGCTCCTGCTCACAGAGCCCTTGCTGAATTGGCTCGGCCCGGATTTCGAATCCGCGGCCCCCGTCCTTCGCATCCTCCTGATCGGTCAGGTTATAGCGGCCGCTTTCGGCTCGCAGCAGTCGCTCATGACGATGGCGGGGCACGAGCGGGCTGCAGCCGCGACGCTGATCGTGGGCGCCGGGGCGAACATCGTGGCCACGGTTGTGGCGAACCGGTTCTGGGGATTGACCGGCGCCGCGGTGGCATCGGTTGCCACAGTGATCGCATTGAACCTGGCGCTGGCCATCTTCCTGCGCCTGCGCCTCCAGATCAGGCCCGGCCTGGCCCTGGCCGTGCCTCCGGTCCCGATGCATTGGTCCAGGTCGCAGCTGGTGAACGGACACAGCGATGCTTCGGCCGTTGGCGCGACCTGGGAGTGGGAACCCCGAGGCGGAGCGCGCGGGGGCGGGGGTCCGGGCCAGCCGAACGACCCGCAATCCGAATCCTACCGGGTGGGCTCGACCGGTGCAGGCTATGGCCGGCGCTATGTCAGGACCTTCGCCGAGGGCTATTACGCCATCAACTGGCGCGAGATCGAAGCGCCGTTGCTCCGGGAGATATTTGCGAGGCTGGCGGCCCGCGGCGCGTCGAGGTCCCTCGATTTCGCCTGCGGGACCGGACGCATCCTGGAACTGCATGAAGAGGCGTTCGACGACATCGTCGGCGTCGATATTTCGCCGGAAATGCTCGCCTTCGCGCGCGGGCGCTACCCTGAAATCCGCTTCGTCGAGGCCGACCTGACCCAGACCGGTGCGACCGAGTCCGTCAGCGACCGGCAGGTCTGCACCGCCTTCCGCTTCTTCCTCAATGCCGAGCCCTCGCTTCGTGCGGAGGTGCTCGATGTTCTGAGGAAATGCCTCGTCAAGGACGGCGTCCTCGTCGCCAATTTCCATGGCAATCCGGCAAGCCTGGTCGGGCTCGTCTATCCCGTTCGCAACCGTCTTGCCGGGAGCGAGATCAACAAGCTGATGCGCGAGGACGAGGCGGCTGCACTGCTCGAGGCGCACGGCTTCGTGGTCGAGGAGGTGCATTGGTACGGGCTCTGGCCGCCGGTCTTCCGGCGGTTCGATTGGTTGAACACGCTGTGCATGGCCCGGGTCGAGGCCCTGGGGCGGCGGTTCCCGGCCCTGATGAGGCGGTGCCAGACCTTCGTTGTCGTCGCCAGGCGCCGGTGACGACGAGGCGCAGCGCGACGGCCGGAAGTGCGGCGGAGCTGGTGCGACGGAGTGGTCGCGGCAGCTCCAGCGTTTGGAGCTTCCCTGATGTTTTGAGGGGCTCCTAGGGGCGTTTCCCTCAGGAAACGCTGAAAACATCGCATTTTGACGCGTGGAGAGCACCGGCCTCCCAGGCACGGTCCTTGCTGCTCATGTCCCTGCCAACCCGGAGGCAGCGACGCAATGTCCGTCTTTCCACCCGCTCAATGCTGCATTCGAGCAGCCATCGCTCAACGACGGTAGCAGCGATTTCTCAAGCTTCTCCCCAGTCAGCAAGTCCTGGCAATCAGCAAGGTCTCGCGGCCCCCACGTTTTTCGCACGCAGGCGCGGCCGTCTGGAGGCTCGTCGGCCGATGAGCCCGCATTCCTCCCGTCAAAGCGCGAAGCAGGAGACAACATGCCTAATGAACGCTGCAGGGTCTTGATGGTCTATCCGCGTTTCAACGCGGGCTCGTTCTGGAACTACAAGGCGACATGCGAGCTCGCCGGTGCGCTCCATCCCGCCGCCCCCCTCGGATTGATCACGGTCGCTGCGCTGTTGCCGACGGCGTGGGAGATCCGTCTCGTCGACCTGAACACGGAGGAACTCGCCGAAGAGAATCTCGGCTGGGCCGACCTCGTGATGACGGGGGGCATGCTGCCGCAGCAGGAGGGTACCCTCGCCATCATCGAGCAGAGCCGCATGCACCGCAAACCGGTCGTCGTCGGCGGACCCGACGCAACCTCCACGCCGCATGTCTATGAGGCTGCGGACTTCCTGGTGCTCGGGGAGGCGGAGGAGATCATGGCCGGTTTCGTGTCCGCCTGGCGATCGGGGGCGAGGACCGGCGTCTTCAAGTCCGAAATGGGCAAGACCGATGTCACGAAGAGTCCGACGCCGCGCTTCGATCTGCTGAAATTCGAACGCTATCTGCATGTCGGCATCCAGTTCTCGCGCGGCTGCCCCTTCAATTGCGAGTTCTGTGACATCATCGAGCTCTATGGGCGCGTGCCGCGTACCAAGACGAACGCGCAGGTCCTGACCGAGCTCGAGGCGCTGCATGCACTCGGCTATCGCGGCCATGTCGATTTCGTCGACGACAATCTCATCGGCAACAAGAAGGCGCTCAAGCAGTTCCTGCCCGACCTCAAGCGCTGGATCACCGAGAAGGACTTCCCCTTCGAATTCTCGACCGAGGCGTCGATCAACCTTGCCGACGATTCCGCCCTGATGCAGGCGATGAGCGAGGCCAATTTCTTCACGATCTTCGTCGGCATCGAGAGCCCCGATTCCGAGACGCTGATCTCGATGCAGAAGAAGCAGAACACAAGGCGCAGCCTGCAGGAGAGCGTGCACAGGATCTACCGGGCGGGGCTGTTCGTGAATGCCGGCTTCATCCTCGGGTTCGACAGCGAGAAGGGCAGCGTCGCACGCGACATGATCGCCTGTATCGAGGATACCGCGATCCCGGTCTGCATGGTCGGTCTGCTCTATGCGCTACCCAATACCCAGCTGACGCGGCGCCTGGAGCGCGAGGGCAGGCTCCAGATACCAGATGACACCGCCCCCGCACGGCAGTTCGGCGATCAGTGCACCGCTGGCCTCAACTTCGAGACCAGTCGCCCGCGCCGTGCCATTCTGGCGGACTACAAGGCCGTTCTCGAGGCCGTCTATGCACCCGGCGCATTCTTGGGGCGGGTTCGGCGCGTCGGCCGGATGCTCGATTGCACCAATCGCCGTCTGGAACTGCCGAAATCCATGGAATGGCAGGAGCTGAAATCGTCCTGGCGTCTGCTCTGGCGCTTGTCGACGATGAGGGGCGACGTCAGGCGCGAGTTCTGGAAGACGCTGGTCGACTGTCTCGCGCATAACCGCCGGGCCTTGCCCTATGTGATGATGATGGTCGCGCTCTACGTCCATCTCGGACCGTTCTCTCGCCAGGTGATCGCCCAGGTGCAGCAGCAGATCGCCGATATCGACAGCGGGCGCCACCCGCAGATCCGAGTGAAGCAACGCGAGCTGGAGGTGATGGCCGTTGGCTGAGGGGCGCTTCGCGGTTACGACCTCGCTGTCCGCCGCATCACTGTCTGGCATGGCGATGTCGGCCGCTCCTCGCAGGGCGGTGAAGCGTCCTTGAAACCGGACGCCGCGGCACGGCTTTTCCTTCACAGGGCCCGGCCCAACCGTTTAGGAAGGGAGCTCGGAAGGGTTCGTGCCGCCGATTGGCCTGCGAGAACGCGTATCCAATGCGAATACTGCTCGTCGAGGATAACCAGGAGCTGTCCGATTGGCTGGCTCGCCTGCTGCGCAAGAGCCGTTATGTCGTCGACTGCGTGCGTGACGGGAGCGACGCCGACGCTGCGCTTTCGACCCAGGTCTATGATCTCGTCATTCTCGACATGGCCTTGCCTGGCATGGGCGGGATCGAGATCCTCAAGCGCTTCAGGGCTCGCAAGGGTTTGACGCCGGTCATCATCCTCACCGCCAATGATGCGATCTCCAGCCGTATCGCGGGGCTGGACAGCGGCGCCGACGACTATCTGGTCAAGCCGTTCGACCCGCTCGAGCTCGAGGCACGGATCCGGGCGCAGCTGCGACGCAAGCAGAGCGATAGGCTGGTGACGGTCGCCTTCGGTGCGATCGTGCTGGAGACGACCACGCGGCAGTTCTCGGTGGGAGGCTTGCCCCTGCCGCTGACCCAGCGCGAACACGCGGTTCTCGAGACCCTTGTGCTGGCGGCGGGACGCGTCGTCTCAAAGGCGACGCTGACCGATACCGTATTCGGCCTCGACGACGACGCGACCTCCAACGCGATCGAGATCTATGTCCATCGTGTCCGCAAGAAGCTGGAAGGCACCGGCGTTTCCATCGGGACGTTGCGCGGGCTGGGCTATGCGCTGAGGAAGCAGGATGGCTAGGAGCCTGCGAGGCGAGCTTCTCGGCTGGCTGCTGGTTCCGCTCGCCGGTATCGTCGCTTTCAACGCCTGGACGGCGCATGGGAGTGCGGTTTCCACGGCCAACCTCGTCACCGATCGCATGCTGCTGGCTTCGGCGCGGGTGATCGCGGAGCAGGTCAAGGAAAGCGACGGCAGCGTCGAGGCGCTGATTCCGCCCTCGGCGATCGAGATGTTCGCCACCTCGGATCGCGACCGGGTGATCTACCAGGTGATCGCGCCCTCGGGCGAGCTGATCGCGGGCTTTCCCGATGTCGCAGGGCCACCGACGCCACCGAGCGACCTGCAACCCGTGTTCTTCTCGGCGCGTTTTCGCGTTGACGACATCCGAGCGGTCGCCCTGGCCCAGCCCGTCGTGTCGAAGACGGCCGGCGGCAATGCCATCGTCATCGTCGGCACCACCTTGCGCGGCCGCGACCGGCTGGTGACCGATCTCTGGCTGAATTCGGTGCGTGATCAGGCGTTGCTAGTGGGGCTCGCCGCGCTCCTGGCGCTCTTCGGTCTGCGGCGCGGCCTCGGACCGCTGCTCGGGCTGCGCAAGGAACTGGCGGAGCGCCGGCCCGGCTCGCTCCAGCCTGTCGAGACGGCGCATCTGCAGAGTGAGTTGAGGCCGCTGATCGGCGCGCTCAATCACGCCTTCGGGCGCATCGAGCGCTATGTGGCCCTGCAGAGGCGCTTCGTCGCCAATGCGTCCCATCAGATGCGGACGCCGCTTGCCGTTCTGAAGACCCAGTCGACCGTCGGTTTGCGCGAAACCGAGATCGCCTCCAAGGACGAAACTCTCCACGCCATCGACCGGGGGCTCGATGCCCTGGCCCGGCTGGTCAACCAGTTGTTGACCTTGGCGCGTGCCGAGCCGGGCGGTGCGGCCCTGCGCAAGGTCCCCGTCGACTTCGCCACGGTGACACGCGAGGCCCTGGAGGGCCTGGCGCCGATTGCCTTCGAGCGCGAGATCGACCTTGCCTTCGAACTATCGGGCGGAGCGGCCATGCTGCAGGGGCACGAGACGCTGTTGCGCGAGATCGTCGTCAACCTCGTCGAGAATGCGCTGCGCTACACGCCGAAGGGCGGAGCCGTCTCGGTCGCCCTGTCGCAGGCGCAGCGACAGATCCGCCTTGTCGTCGAGGATACCGGGCCAGGCATCCCCGAAGAGGAGCGGGAGAAGGTCTTCGAGCGCTTCTACCGCCTGCCGGGCGCCGGGCCGGACGGCACAGGCCTCGGGCTGTCGATCGTGCGCGAGATCGCCGCAGCGCATGGCGGCACAGTCACGCTCGCCAATCGCTCCGCCGGGCCGGGCCTGCAAGCCGAGGTCATGCTTCCGTCGCTGCCGGCAGCGACGCCGGGCCAGAGCTGACCGACCAAGGCTGAACCGGGCATCGCCAATCACAAATGAGCCTCGCCCGGTCGGCCGACCGGGCGAGGCCTTTTCTGTCGCTGCCCGTGTCTTAGTGCGTGTCCTGCAAGGGGGCGGGCCGCCATGTCGCCAGGCTGCGCTCCAGTCGGGTCATCAGGTATTCGGCCAGCAGGGCGACAACCATGATCACGACGATCGCGGCATACATTCCAGCTGAGTCGAAGGAGCCCTTGGCGATGTTGATCAGGAGCCCGATGCCGTAGCGCGCGCCGACGAATTCTCCGACGATCGCGCCGATGATGGCAAAGCCGAAGCTCACATGCAGCGAGGCGAAGATCCAGCTCATCGCCGAGGGGATCACCACCGAGCGCGTCAGCTGCCAGCCGCGCGCACCGAGGATCTGGGCATTGGCGATCAGGTTGCGGTCGGCCTCGCGCACGCCCTGGAAGGCGTTGGCGAAGACCACGAAGAACACCATGACGAAAGACAGGGCGACCTTGGAGGCGAGGCCGAGCCCGAAGACCATGATGAAGATCGGTGCCAGAACCACGCGAGGAATCGAGTTGATCACCTTGATATAGATCGAGAAGATGTCGGCCAGCATGCGGTTGCGGCCGAGCGCGATGCCGACGACGATCCCGGCGACGGAGCCAGTCGCGAAGCCGATCAGCGATTCCTCCATCGTCACCCAGAGATGGAACCAGAGAGGCCCTTCCGACGTGCCCTCGAAGATCCATTCGACCAGGCGCGACCAGATCGCGCTCGGGCTCGAGAAGAAGAACTCGTCGATGATGCCGGTGCGCGCGCCGATCTCCCAGCCGCCGAGGAAGCCGAGCAGGATGGCCCAGCGCCAGAACAGGACGAGCTGCGTGCGGCGGCGTGCCGCCTTGGCGGCGGCGGCCTCGATCTCGGCGTCGGACGTCCCGGCGCGATAGACCGGCCCGGAGGCGATTGCGATATCGGCCATGTTGATGCTCCCTGGAATCGGCCCGAAAAGTGGATTGCGGTTTTCGGGAAAGCCGATGCAATCACAGATGGTTAGATCATCGGACCGGATACSGTATCCGGTCCGATGATCTAGGCTGCGCGGGCTTCGTCGCGGGCGGCGCCGCGCTGCACTTCGTCGCGCAGGTCGTCCCAGATCGTCTTGGACAGGGCGATGAAATCCTGCTCGTAGCGGATTTCGCTGACCACGCGCGGGCGCGGCAAATCGACGGGATAGACCGATTTCACCGTCGCGGGCCCCGAGGTCAGCACATAGACCTTGTCGGCGAGCGCAATCGCTTCTTCCAGGTCATGCGTCACGAAGACGACCGAGGCCTTCGCCTCCGACCAGAGGTCGAGCAACACGTCGTGCATCAGCACGCGCGTCTGAACGTCGAGGGCCGAGAAGGGCTCGTCCATCAGCAGGATCTGCGGCTCATTGATGAAGGTCTGCGCCAGCGAGACGCGCTTGCGCATGCCGCCGGAGAGCTGGTGCGGGTATTTCGTCTCATGTCCGGTCAGGTGGACGCGCGCCAGCCATTGCCTGGCCTTCGCATAGGCCGCCTCGCGCGGTGTCCCCCGGAAGAGCGGGCCGGCCACGACATTGTCGATCACGTTGCGCCAGGGAAACAGCGCATCGGTCTGGAAGGCGAAGCCGATGCGCGGATCGATACCGTCGACGGGTTCGCCGAACAGGCGGACTTCGCCGCTCGAGGGGCGGGCGAGGCCGGTCACCAGGTTCAGCGTGGTCGACTTGCCGCAGCCGGTCGGGCCGACCACGGCGACGAACTCACCGCGCGCCACACTCATGTTGAAGTCGCGGATCGCGGTCATCGACCGGCCGTCGGGCGTCAGGAAGCGGCGGCTGACATTGATCAGTTCGATCGCCGGGCTCTCTTCGGGAGCGGTCGCGGACATGGCTTCTCCTTCGCCGGCCGGCCGGCGTTCGCGGATCGCAAGAGGCGAAAGGCAGGCAAGACGGGCGATGGCCTCACGTCATCGCCCGGGAGTGTCGGACCTATTTGACGTTCTTCACGAACTCGGTGGTGTAGGTCTTCGACAGGTCGATCTGCTTGCCCTGGATGTTCTTCGAGAAGCCGGAGAGCACGGCGAGAACCGTCTCGGGGCCGCCTTGCGGCATCACGCCGTCGAGCGTGAACATGGCCTTCCCGTCGGCCAGCGCCTTGACGTAGGCCTCCTTGTTGCCGGCGTAATAGTCCTTCGGCATCTTGTCGGCGATGTCGGCGGCATCATGGGTATTGATGTAGCGCAGTGTCTTGACGAAGGCGTTGGCGAGCTTCTGGACGATCGGCTTGTTCTTCTCGATCCAGGCCGTCTGCATGTAGAGCGAGGCGGCCGGATAGGTGCCGCCGAGCGCTTCCTTGGTCTTCTCGACCGTGCGCATATCGACCAGGACCCGGGCCTCGCCGGTGGCGAGCAGGCGCGAGATCGTCGGCTCCGTCGTCATGCCGGCCTGCATCTTGTCCTGCTGCATGGCCGCGATGAAGGTCGTGCCGGCGCCGACCGGAAGCGAGGTGAAGTCGCCGAGCTTCACGCCGGACTTCATCATCAGGTACTGCGTCAGAAAATTGGTCGAGGAGCCGAGCCCGGTCACGCCGAGGGTCTTGCCCTTCAGGTCGGCCATCGACTTCACGTCGGGATACTTGGACGAGACGAGCTCGACTTCGCCCGGTGCCTGGCTGAACTGCACCACGGACATCACATATTTGCCCTTGGCCTGCAGGTCGACGCTATGGTCGTAGAAGCCGACGACGCCCTGAACCGCGCCGGCCAGCATCTCGTTCTCGGCGTCGACGCCGGCGGCCTCGTTCAGCAGCTCGACATCGAGCCCCTCGTCCTTGAAATAGCCCAGGCTCTCCGCGAGCTTCGCGGGCAGGTAGATCTGCTTCTCATAGCCGCCCACCATGATGGTGACCTTGTCGGCAGCCAGCGCCGATCCGGCTGCGGCCAGAAGCGCGGCGAAGGCAATCGACGATGTTAGAATGCGGGCACGCATGGGCCGGCTCCTTGGTTTTGGTTTCCTGCCACGCTTCCTTCCTCCTTTCGCGGAGGATTGGCTGAACCGTGACGCCGTAAGCGTTAGACCCCGAACCTTTCACCAGACTTTCAGCGTCGCGGTACTCACTTTGCCGTGTCTGCCTGCGCGAAAACGCCTGCCTTGCGCATGCAGGGATGGCCGCCGGCGACAGGATATCCCGGTGATCCGCATCGGGCCCACGCGCGCCGTGGCGTCTTGCAGATGTGCTGGGCGCCGGGCATCCGGCAGCGTCCTGCAGCTCTGGTTTCGCCGGTCGTCGGCGCGATGGAGTCTGGCTCCCGAAAGGCCCCGATCGGCCCCGTGGCGCACCTTTAGCCGGGACGAAATCATAAATCCCTTCAAATGCTAACGACCGTTCACATCGGGAGGCTGTGCCCGTCTGGTCCCGTCCGGACGTTCTGGTAAGACCGGACTGTCGCAGCGGCAGTTCCTGCTTCGTGCTCGCGGCGGTGATGGTCATGGAGGCTTCGCCGGTGAGGCGGAGCGCGGGCGATCGGCCCGGGAGGGAGCCCTGCTTGCCTGGCGTGCCGACGATACTCACCCGGGCGAGGGTTTCGGCCATTCGCGGGGCAAACGGGCGAGGCGCATGTGCGGCGTGATCGTGGAAGCCGCTCCCGTGATTTTCAGACGATGGGTCGGCTGTTTGCTGCTCCGCGCCTCCGGCGCGGCCGCGCGTCAAGCGGCGGACTGGGAATGAGCGGCGCGAGACGGCGCTCGCTGCCGATCTGATGTGTGTTCTGGCCGACGGCGCCCTGACAGGCGCTGAGTGAGACGACGTAAGCGACCTCGCAATCCGGGGTTGCATCAAGGACTGGGGCGCTCGGCGCCTGGGGGGATTTGGGCTTCGCCATGACCGCAGAGATCGAGACGGGGCGCCGGGTTCGGCTGGCCGGAACAGGCATCGATGACGGGGCTGCTCCCGAGGCCAAACGGGCTGATCAGGGTGTCGCACCGGTGCGCCACTGGCGCAGGCGTCGCGCAGTGCTGCTTGCCTGCACGGCGCTGGTCATGCCGGCCATGCTGGCGGCGACGCAGCGGCCAGCGCTGGCACAGTACACCGGAGCCAATGGCGGCAATGGCAGCGGCGCGCCGAATGGCGCTACCGCAGGCGGCGCCGGAGGCGGCGGCGCCTACGGAGACGGCAGTGCGACGGCTCCCGGCGGCGGCGGCGGAAGCACCAGTGGTCAGGGGAACCGGGGCGGGAGCGGTGGCGGCTCCGACGGTGCGGGCGGCGGTGGCGGCGGTTATGCAGCGGGCGCCGGTGGCGGCGGCGGCGGAGCCGGCGGTGCCGGTCTGGCCCTTAACGCGGATCTGAACAACAGCGCCGCCATTACCGGCGGCAAAGGCGGTAATGGCGGCGGCGGAAACTACAATTCCATGCCGAACTACTCCTATGGCGGCGGCGGCGGCGGCGGCGGTGGTGGCTCCGGCATCATCGCCGGAACCGGCGCGAACCTCACAAATTCCGGCACGATCACGGGCGGCAATGGCGGCGGCGGCGGCTCATCCAACGGAGCGATCAATCCGTTCACCGACCCCTCCGGCAACGGAGCGGGCGGCAGAGGCGGCAACGGCATTACCGCGACCGGCTCGGCCGGGCTGACTATCACGAATACAGGCACCATCAAGGGCGGCGGTGGCGGCACCGATTTCCAGAACGCCCAACCCTACCGGCCACAGGCCGGCGGCTACGGAATCATCGGGCAGAACCTGACGATCATCAATAGCGGCACGATCGCGGGTGGCGCCTTGGGCGGTGCCGGAGGCCTGAACGGCGCAGCGTCGACGGCCATCATCATCACCGGCGGCACCAACAGCATCAGGGCGCTCGCCGGCAGCTCGATCGGCGCGATCGAACTCGGCGGCACCACCACGCTGGCCGGCGTCTTCAACAACACGATCCAGGTCAATGGCGGCGTCGCCATGTCGGTGAGCGGCGCGACCGCGGCCGATGATGTCACCGGCATCACCACTCTGACAAACTACGGCACGACCACGATCGGCGCCGGGCGCACGCTCAGCGCCCAGACCATCAACAACGCCGCGGGCACGATCAGCATAGGCACTGGGGCGACCCTGAAGGGCATCGGCAATACGCTCAACAACAATGCGGTCATCGATGTCGGTGTGGGCGGCAGCGTCATCGATGCCGGCGCGATCAACAACCAGGGCGGCGGCACGATCAATTTCAATGGCCCGACCGGGTCGGCGGTGCTGTCGGCCGGCCAGGGCATCAACAATGACGGGCAGATCAAGGTGCTCGGCGGCGATGTCGCCGTCACCGGCGACATCAACAACCAGAATAACGGCACGCTTTCGCTGACCGGCGGCAACATGACCGGTATCGGCACGCTGACCAATAGCGGCACCGCGACGGTCAATGTCGCCGCGGGCTACAATCTCGGTGTCGGGACGTTCACGATGACCGGCGGCAGCGTCACCGGAACAGGCTCGATCACGGCCACGACTGCCTTCAACCTGTCGGCCGGCACGATCGGCGCCAGCCTCGCGGGCGCCGGCGCTCTGGCAAAGACGGGTGTAGGCACGCTGATCCTGACCGGCACCAATACCTATACCGGTGGTACGACGATCTCAGCCGGCACCTTGCAGCTCGGCAACGGCACGACCGATGGCACGATCCTCGGCTCCGTGATCAATAACGGTACCTTGGCTTTCAACACCTCCGGCAGCATCAGCTATGGCGGTACGGTCACCGGCACGGGCGCTCTAACCAAGGCCGGCAGCGGCACGCTGACGCTCACGAGTGCCATCGGCAGCACCGGCGCGACAAACATCAATGGCGGCACTCTGAAACTGGGCGCCGACGGCGCCCTCTCCAGCGACAGCCTGCTCAACATCAACAGCGCGGCGGGCGTCTTCGATCTCGACGGCCGCACGCAGACGATCGGTGGGCTCGACGGCTTGGGCGAGGTCAAGCTCGGCAGCGCTGCGCTGACGGTCTTGAGGACGTCCAGTTTGTCGAGTTTCGCCGGCGTGATCTCCAGCACCGGGTCGCTTACCAAGAGCGGGGCCGGCCAACTCGTCCTGACCGGCGACAATACCTATACGGGCGGGACGACGATCTCCGGCGGGACGCTTCAAATCGGCTCGGGCACGACGACCGGCTCGATCCTGGGCAATGTCGTCAATGACGGCATGCTCGCCTTCAGCCGCAGCGACGACTACATCTTCGCAGGCAACATCTCCGGCTCCGGCCAGGTCACCAAGACCGGCAACGCCAAGCTCATCCTGACAGGCAACAACACCTATACCGGCGGTACGACCGTCAGCTTCGGGACGTTGCAGATCGGCGACGGCACGACCGATGGCAGCATCGCTGGCAATATCTATGTCCGCACCAGCCTTGTCTTCAACACGGCCGGCACGAGCAGTTATGCCGGGGGGGCCTTCGACGGCGGCAGCGATCGCGGCACCTTCACCAAGGACGGTGCGGGCACCTTGACGATCACCGGGGAGAACACCCATCGGGGCGGCACCAAGGTGGTCGCCGGCACGCTCAAGCTCGGCGGCAACAACCGGCTGGGCAGCGATGGCGACCTCGAGGTCCAGTCGGGCGCGACCTTCGACATGGATGGCAGGGCACAGGGCCTCGCCAAGCTCGAAGGCGCCGGCACGGTCCAGCTCGGTACGGGCGGCGCACTGACGGTCGGCAACGCCGATGCCTCCTCGACCTTCGCCGGCGGCATCATCGGCGGCGGTTCGCTGACCAAGGCGGGCACGGGCACGCTCACGCTGACCGGCGCCAACGGCTTCACCGGCGGCACGACGATCAGCGGTGGCACATTGCAGATCGGCGATGGCAGCGGCACCGGCTCGCTCGTCGGCAATGTCGTCAACAATGCCGCGCTCGCCTTCAACCGCACCGGCAGCCTGAGCTTCGCCGGTGACATTTCCGGCACGGGTGCGTTGACCAAGAGCGGGGCGGGCACGCTGATCCTGACCGGCGCGGCCAGCCATGCCGGCGGCACGACGATCAGCGTCGGCGCCCTGCAGATCGGCGACAGCGGCACGACCGGCGCGATTTCCGGCAACATCCTCAACAACGGCGCGCTCAGCTTCAAGCGCACGAACGATCTTAGCTATGCTGGCGTGATCAGCGGCAGCGGCTCACTGACCCAGGCCGGCAGCGGCACCTTGACGCTGACGGCGGTTAACACCTTTTCCGGTGGCACGACCATCACCACCGGCGGCACGCTGCGGATCGGCAATGACGGCACGAATGATGGTTCGGTCGGTGGCGCTGTTTTCAATGACGGCTCGCTCGAATTCGACAACCTGAACGCTGCCAGCTTCGCGGGCGTGATCTCCGGCAATGGCGCGCTCCGCAAGCTTGGCAGCAACACGCTGACCCTGACCGGCGCCAGCACCTATTCCGGCCCGACCTCCATCGCCGCCGGCACCTTGCTGCTCGGCGGCAACAACCGGTTGAACACGAGCAGCGATGTCTCGGTCTCCTCGGGAGCGTCCTTCGACCTTGGCGGCTTCTCGCAAGGCATCGGCGCCCTCAGCGGTGCAGGCGAGGTCAAGCTCGGTTCGGGCGGGGCGCTCAGCGCGGGCACGACCAGCGATTCGATCTTTGCCGGCGCCATCAGCGGCGCGGGCTCGCTGACCAAGACGGGCACGGGCCGCCTGACCCTGACGGGCGACAACACCTTTACCGGCAGCACGACGATTGCTGCCGGCACGCTGCAGATCGGCAATGCCGGAACGGCTGGCGCGCTTGCGACCGATGTCAGCAATAGCGGCGTCCTCGCCTTCAACCGCATCAACGAATACATCTTCAGCCACGTCGTTTCCGACGGCGTCGGCGCGGGCTCGGTCGAGCAGAACGGCACCGGACGAACGATCCTCACCGGCACAAACACGTATACGGGAGGCACCACCGTCAATGCCGGCGCATTGCAGATCGGCAATGGCGGCGCGGCGGGTTCGATCGCGGGCTCGGTCACGGTTGCGTCCGGCGCCGAATTCGCGGTCAAGCGCTCCGATATCTATGCGATGCCCAATGCCGTCAGCGGTGCAGGCAGCTTCGCTCAACGCGGCACCGGCACGACGGTCCTCGGCGATGGCATGACCTATAGCGGCGGCACCGTGATCGAGGCCGGCACGCTCAAGGTCGGCAGCGGCGGCGCACAGGGCTCGCTCGGCAGCGGCGCCATCGCCAATGCCGGCGCCCTCGTCATCGACAAGAACAACGCGATCACGATCGCTGGCGCGATCAGCGGCACCGGCAGTTTCGAAACGACCGGTGGTACCGGCGGCACGGGCGTCACCAAACTCTCGGGCGCCAGCTCCTATACTGGCGCGACCACGGTCAGCGGCGGCACGCTGGAGGTGTCGGGCTCGCTCGGCAACACGGCGGTCACGGTGCAGAGCGGCGCGACGCTGGCCGGTGCAGGCACGATCGCCGGCGCGGTCACCATCGCCAGCGGCGGGCGCCTGGCACCTGGCGCCAATCCCGGCACCCTGACCACGGGCACGCTCAGCGTCGGTGCGCTGACCTTGTCCTCCGGTTCGCAGCTCGATTTCGATCTCGGCCTGCCCAATCTCCCGACCGGGAGCGGCAGCGATCGCGTCGACGTGACCGGCAATCTCACGCTGGCCGGCACCCTCAATGTCGCGAATGCCGGCGGCTTCGGCGGCGGCATCTACCGCCTGATCAACTATGGTGGCACGCTGACGAATAACGGCTTGACGCTGGGCACGCTGCCGAGCGGCGTTTCGGCCGGCGATCTCTCGGTGCAGACCTCCGTCACGAGCCAGGTCAACCTGGTCAACAGCAACGGCCTCACCCTGAAATTCTGGGACGGCGGCGCGGCGGGCAACGCCAATAACGGCGCGATCGATGGCGGCGCCGGAATCTGGAGCGCAACCAGCGGCAACTGGACCGACCAAAACGGCAGCATCAATGGCCCGGCGGCGCCGGCCCCGGGCTTCATGGTCTTCCAGGGCACGAGCGGCATCGTCACGGTCGACACGAGCCTCGGCACGGTCTCGGCGACGGGCATGCAGTTCGCAGCGGACGGTTACAGGATCGAGGGCGGTACTGTTACCCTCAGCGGCGCGCAGGCGATCATCCGTGTCGGCGACGGCACCTCGGGCGGCGCCTCCTATGTCGCCACCATCGCATCGAACCTGACCGGTGCGAGCGACCTGGTGAAGACCGATCTCGGCACGCTCGTCCTCTCCGGCACCAACAGCTACACCGGCAACACGCTGCTGAACGCTGGCACGCTCTCGGTCTCGTCCGACGGCAATCTGGGGCAGGCGGCCGGCGGTCTGGTCTTCAACGGCGGCGTCCTGCGCGTGACCGGCACGAGCTTCACCGCGACCAGCCGGGCTGTGAGCTGGGGCAGCAATGGCGGTGGCTTCGACATCGCCGATGCGGCCAACAGCTTCACCCTGAGCCAGGCGCTCAGCGGCGCCGGCGGGCTTACCAAGCTTGGCGCGGGCACGCTCGTCCTGACCGGAGCGAACAGCCATACTGGCGGCACGACGATCTCGGCTGGTACCTTGCAGGTCGGTGCTGGCGGCACGACGGGCGAGATCACCGGTGCTGTCGTCAACAACGGCAGGCTCGCCTTCAGCCGCTCGGACAGCGTGACCTTCGCAGGCGCCATATCCGGCTCGGGCGCGCTGACCCAGATGGGGTCGGGCACGCTGATCCTGACCGGCGTCAACAGCTACACGGGTGGCACAGCGATCAGCGCCGGCACCTTGCAGATCGGCGATGGCGGCACGACGGGGGCGATCGGCGGCAATGTCGCCAATAGCGGCACGCTGGCCTTCAACCGATCCGACATGGTCGCCTTCTCCGGCCAGATCTCCGGGGCAGGTGCTCTGAAGCAGCTTGGAACCGGCACGCTCGACCTGACCGGCGTCAACACCTATTCCGGTGGCACGACGATCACGGCCGGCACATTGCGCGGCAGCGCAACCAGCTTCGGCAGCGGCGCAATCCTGAACAACGCCGCCCTGGTGATCGACCAGGGCAGCGACGCCCGGTTCGCCAACGCCATCAACGGTACCGGCCGCTTCACCAAGACGGGCATCGGCTCGCTCAACCTGACCGGCACCAGCACGCTGTCGGGCCCCACCACGATCGCGGCTGGGCGGCTCGCCGTGAACGGCTCGCTCGCCAATTCCGCCGTGACCGTCGAAAGCGGCGCGACGCTTGGCGGCAATGGTACGATCGGTCGGCTGAACGTGCTCAGCGGGGGTATTGTCGCGCCAGGCAACTCCATCGGCACCTTGACCGTCAACGGCAACGTAAGCTTCGCGCCGGGTTCGATCTATCAGGTCGAGGTGAATGGCGGCGGCCAGTCGGACCAGATCATCTCGACCGGGACGATCACGGTCTCCGGCGCCACGCTCGCGATCGCGGCCATCTCGGGCGCGATGCCGCCCTCGGCGCGCTTCAAACTCTTCGATGCAGCAGGCGGCGTTTCCGGCCAGTTCACCTCGGTGACCAGCAATTTCGCCTTCCTGACCCCGGGCCTGAGCTACGATGCCGCGCAAACCTACCTGACGATCGCGCGCAACGATGTCTCCTTCGGCAGCGTCGGCCAGACCCGCAACCAGACGAGCCTGGGCACGGCAGGCGAACGGCTCGGCACCGGCAATCCGGTCTATGATGCCATCGTCAAACTCGATGCTCCCTCGGCGCGCCAGGCGTTCGACGCCCTGTCGGGCGAAGTGCATGCTTCCGCGCAGGCCATCCTGGTCGAGGACAGCACTGTGGTGCGCGGAACGGCGATCGATCGCCTGAGGTCGGCGTTCGGGACCGTCGCGGCGGCGCAGCAGCCGGTCATGACCTATGGCTTCACGGCCGATATGGCAGCGCCCGTCACCGGGCCGATGCCGCGGCTCGTTCCCAGCGACCGTTTCGCGGTCTGGGGGCAGGGCTTTGGCTCCTGGGGCCGTAATGAGGCCCAGGGCGGCGTGTCGAAGCTCTCCCGCTCAAGCGGCGGCTTCCTGCTCGGCGCCGATGCCGCGGTCTTCGACAACTGGCGCGTCGGTTTCTACAGCGGCTACAGCCGTTCGACCTTCGAGGCGAAGGGCCGGATCTCCTCCGGCAACAGCGACAATTATCATCTCGGTCTCTATGGCGGCGGCCAATGGGGTGCGCTCGGGCTGCGCGCCGGCGCCGCCTATAGCTGGCACGACCTCACGGTCGATCGCACCGTCTCCTTTACCGGTTTCTCCGACCGGCTGAGGAGCGACTACAATGCGGCAACCGCGCAGGTCTTCGGCGAACTGGGCTACCGCATCGATGCCGGGCGCGTCGCGCTCGAGCCCTTTGCCGGCCTTGCCTATGTCAACCTGCAGAGCGACGGCTTTACCGAGCGGGGCGGGGCAGCGGCTCTTGTCGGTCGCAGCTCCGATATGAGCACCGCCTTCACGACCCTGGGCCTGAGAGCATCGACGGCCGTGACCGTGAACGGCATGGGGCTCGAGTTGCGCGGGGCGCTCGCCTGGCGGCACGCCTTCGGCGACGTCACACCAGCCTCGCCCTTGTCCTTCGCCGGCGGCACCCCGTTCAGCATCACGGGCATCCCGATCGCGAAGAACGCGGCCGTCCTCGATGCCGGGCTCGATCTGGCCGTGTCGCCGAATGCGACGCTCAGCCTGTCCTATGGCGGCCAGTACAGCGCCCATGCGATCGAACAGACTGTCAAGGGCACCTTCGCCGTCAAATTCTGACCGGACGGATCCTGCCAGACCTTCAGCAAGGGGTGCCCTCGGGCATCCCTTGCTTCGTCGCGGTCCGCGCTGATCGCGCGGCCTTGCCGCCTCACGGCGCCGCTTTGATCCCAGGACGCCCATTAGGGGCGTCGGACCAGCCCTTTGGCGTATTGACGCTCGATGCAATCGATTACATCCTGCCCAAAGTCCCGATTAATACGGGACAAGGGAGGAAACGATGATCAACAGCATCACAACCCGCAGGGGACTTCTGACGGCTGCCGCAGTGCTCGCGATGAGCGGCGCGGCGAGCGCACAACAATCCTACAAGATCGGGCTGTCGAACGGATGGGTCGGCAGCGAATGGCGCACGCAGATGATCGAGGAGGCCCAGGCCGCGGCCGCGGCCTGGAAGGCGAAGGGCGTCAATGTCGAGGTCGTGGTCCAGAGCTCGACCGTGGATGTGCAAGGCCAGATCGGCCATGTCCGCAATTTCGTGAACCAGGGCGTCAACGCCATCATCATCAACCCGAACAGCCCGACGGCGTTCGACCCGGTCTTCGCCCAAGCCAAGGCGCGCAATATCCTCGTCGTGTCGACCGATGCCGAGGTCTCGTCCAAGGACGCGATCTATGTCGGCATCGACCAGAAGGACTGGGCGGTGAAATCGGCGGAGTGGCTCGCCAAGGCGCTCGGCGGCAAGGGCAATATCGTCACCATCAACGGCATCGCCGGCCACCCCGCCAATGAGATGCGGGTCGCGGGCTATCGGGAGGTCTTCGCCAAGCATCCCGACATCAAGGTGCTGAACCAGGCCAATGCCGACTGGGACCAGGCCAAGGGTCAGCAGGCGATGCAGAACCTGCTCGCGACCTATCCGGCGCTTAACGGCGTCTGGGTGCAGGACGGCATGGCGGATGGCGCCTGGCGCGCGATCGACGCTGTCGGCAAGAAGGACCAGACCGCTGCGACCGGCGAGATCCGCAAGGATTTCCTGACGCGCTGGTCCGAGCAGAAGCTGAACTCCGGCGCCTCGGTCAATCCGCCGGGCGTGATGGCCTCGGCGCTCAACGTCGCGGTGCTGCGCCTGATGGGTAAGGAGTTCAAGGATGGAGTGTTCAAGGGGCAGTATGGCAACGCCATCTACATCCCGATTCCGTTCGTCGACAATGCCAGCCTGCCGGCGGCTCTGAAGCAGGCCGAGGGCAAGCCGGGCTACTGGTCTGTCACTGCGGTCGTGACGCCCGACGAGGCCCAGCAGTACTTCAAATAGCCATGGCTCTCCTCGAGGCCCGGGGCGTCGGCAAGCGCTTTGGCGCCGTTGTTGCCCTTTCCGATGGGCGGCTCAGGGTCGAGGCGGGCGAAATCCACGCCCTTCTCGGCGCCAATGGCTGCGGCAAGAGCACCTTGTGCAAGACTGTGGCAGGCGCCGTCGCGCCTGACGCGGGAACCATTGCGATCGATGCCGAGCCGCGGCATTTCCGCGGCCCGCGTGATGCGGAGCGCGCCGGCATCGCCCTGTTCTACCAGGAGCTCAGCCTCATCCCGCAGCTCAGCGTCGAGGCCAATCTCGGCCTCGGCCATGAGCCGCGCACGCGGCTGGGCTTCGTCGACCGTCGGAGCTTGCGGGCGAGGGCGCGTGAACTGATCGCTCTCTTCGAGGGAGTCGCGGGACCGGACCTGACACCCGAGGCGCTGATTGCCGATCTGACGCCCGATCTGCGCCAGATCGTCGAGATCCTGAAGGTGCTTGCCCGCGAGCCGCGCCTCCTGATCCTGGATGAGGCGACGGCGGCACTCGACGGGCGGCAGGCCGAGCGACTCTTCGAAATCCTGCGCCGGCGCAAGGGCGAGGGGGTCTCGACCCTGATGATCTCGCACCGTCTCGACGAGGTCTTTGCCGTCGCCGACAGGATCACGGTGATGCGCGGCGGCGCGACGGTCGCCGAGCTCGCAACGGCTGAGACCGATCGTAATACCGTCGTGCGGCACATGGTTGGCGAGACAAAACTTCGCCCTGCTGCCGGACGGCGCCCGCCTGCGGCACAGGCAAAGGCAGGGCTGGTCGTGGCCCATGTCTCGAACCCGCGCCTGCGCGATGTCTCGCTCAGGGTGGCGCCGGGCGAGATCGTCGGTCTCGGCGGGCTGCAGGGACAGGGGCAGTCGGCCTTCCTGCAAGGGCTGTTCGGCGTCCTGCCGTTTTCCTCCGGTGCGGTCACGCTCGCGGGCGAGGCCTTCATGCCGGCCCGCCCGGCCGATGCGATCCGGCGCGGTCTCGCCTATGTCTCCGGCGACCGTGGGCGCGACGCGGCCCTGAGCGGCCGCTCGATCTTCGAAAACCTGATCGCTGCCGTCCTCGTCCGCGAGAAGCGGGCGCTCGTCCGGCGGAGCGTGCTCGTGCCGCGCGCCGCGCAGCATGCCGACAGCCTCAGGACCAAATATGCGAGCCTTTCCGCAGCGATCGGCACGCTGTCGGGCGGGAACCAGCAAAAGGTCTTCATCGCCCGTTGGCTGGCGACCGGGCCGCGCGTCCTCCTGCTCGACGATCCGACCAAGGGCATCGATCTCGCCGCCAAGGCCGATCTGCTGTCGATCATGCGGCAGCTCGCCGACGCGGGGGCGGGCATCCTGATCTACTCCTCCGAGGACGCCGAATTGCTGGAATGGTGCGATCGCGTCGCCGTCTTCAACGCCGGGCGGGTCGTGGCCGAACTCGCCGAGAACACGCTGGATCCCTTCCACCTGACGCGCGCCTCCTATGGAGAGGTGGCATGAGCGCGGCCCTGATCCGCAGCCGGCCCTGGATGCTGACGCTCGCCGCGCTGATCGTGCTCGTCCTGGTCAACACCGCCTTCCAGCCATCCTTCGTCCAGCCGGCGGTGCTGCAATCGAATCTCACGACTTTCCTGCCGCTGGCACTGGTCGCCATCGGCCAGACCTATGTCGTGCTCAGCGGCGATATCGATCTCTCGGTCGGCGCGATTGCCGCGCTCGTCAATGTGGTGACGGTCAGCGTCATCGCCGCGATCGGCGGCGAGGGGATGGCGGCCATCTTGGCCGGCATGCTGGCGGGGCTGACGACCGCGCTGCTCTGCGGGCTCGTCAATGGCCTGCTCGTCGCGCTGCTCCGGCTCCAGGCCATCGTCACCACCTTCGCGACCGGTATCGTCTTTGCAGGGGCGGCGCTCTTCGTGCTGCCGCAGGCCGGCTTGCCGGTGCCCGAGCGATTCTGGCGCAGCTATGGCGCGACGCTGCTCGGGCTGCCGGTCGTGCTCTGGATCCTGCTGGCGGGGCTCGCCTTTGCGCTCGTCTTCGCCCGCCGGCCCTTTGCCGCGCATCTGCTGGCCGTCGGTGGCAGCCGTGTCGGTGCCTTCCAGACCGGCCTCAGGCTGGAGCGCATCCGCATCGGCGCCTTTGCCCTGTCCGGCCTGTTTGCCGGTTTCGCGGCCCTGTGCCTGACCGGGGAGACGGCGAGCGGCGATCCGCTGCTCGGACAGAGCCTCGCGCTCTCGTCGATTTCGGCCGTCGTGCTCGGCGGCACGGCGCTCTCCGGCGGCTCGGGCAGCCCTGTCGGTTCGGTGCTGGGCGCGCTGGTGCTCGGCATGATCGGAAATGTCATCTTCTTCGCCGGTCTGCCCTTCGCCTGGCAGACCCTGGTCCAGGGCGTCATCGTGCTCGCCGCACTGGCCGGCGGCGTGCTGGTGACGCGGCGATGACGGTGCGGGCCCTTCTCACCAATCCGCTGGCGCTCGCCGCGGGGGCGATCGCGCTGCTGCTCGCCATCGGCGAAGCGCTGTCGCCGGGTTTTGCCCAAGGCGACCAGATCGTCCGCCTGACGACAGTGGCCGCGATCCTCGGCATCGTCGCTGCCGGTCAGAACCTCGTCATTCTCGGCGGGCGCGAAGGCATCGATCTGTCGGTCGGGCCGATGGTCTCGCTCGGCGCGGTCATTGCCGGCAATGTCATGGCCGGGCAGGACGCCGCCATCCTGCCGGCGGTGCTGGCCGCCTGCGGCGTGACCTTCGGCATCGGGCTGGTCAACGGGCTTGGCGTCACCCTGGTCCGGATTCCGCCGCTGGTCATGACGCTCGGCATGACCGCGATCATCCAGGGCGGCCTCGTCGTCTATTCGCAGGGCGTACCCTCCGGCAATGCCGCGCCAGCCCTGATGGCCTTCGTCAATCGCCCGTTGCTGTTCGGGCTGCCCGGCATCCTCCTGGTCTGGGCCGTCATCGCACTGGCGCTCGGCTTCGTTCTGCGCTGCACGGCCTTCGGGCTCGGCGTCTACGCAATCGGCGCCAATGAGCGCGCCGCCATGCTCGTCGGGCTGCCCGTCGCGCGCATCCGCTGCCTGCTCTACGGCTTCTCAGGCCTGTTCGCCGGCCTCGCGGGTGTCTGCGTCATCGGTTACACCGGCAGCTCCTTCATCAGCGTCGGCGATCAGTACGTCCTGTCCTCGATCATCGCGGTGGTCATCGGCGGCACATCGCTCGCAGGCGGCGCCGGGGGCTATCTCGGCACGGTGCTCGGGGCGCTGGCGCTCGTGCTGCTGCAGAGCGTGCTGACGACCTTGCAGCTTGAAACCTATGGCCGTCAGATGATCTTCGGCCTGACGCTCCTGGTGCTGATGCTGCTTTACGGCCGTCAGGCCAGGCTGCGGGTCTGATCATGAGCGTGCCCACGATCGCCACGGTCGCAGAACTCGCCGGCGTCTCGACGGCGACGGTCTCGCGGGCATTGCAGCGCCCCGACAAGGTCCAGCCGGAGACCCGTCGGCGCGTGCTCGAGGCCGTGGCGGCGACAGGTTTCGTGCCGAACTCCCAGGCGCGCAATCTCCGGAGCCGCGCGACCCGCACGGTCATCCTGCTGGTGCGCGACATCTCGAACCCGTTCTATCTCGAGATCTACAAAGGCGTCGAAGAGGCGGCCATGCGGGCCGGGTACAAGGTGCTGATGGGGGATGCGCGCGATGACGACGAGCGCATCACCCACTATGTCGACATGGTGCGCGCGCGCCACGCAGACGGGCTCATCCTGATGGTCGGTCGCTTCCCGGACGCCCTGAAGACGGAGCTGTCGCGGCTGCCGCCGATCGTGATCGCGCTCGAGACCTTTCCCGAGCTCGCGCTGCCAACCGTCTCGATCGACAACATCGCTGCGGCCCGGCAAGCCGTCGAGCACCTGCTCGGGCTCGGCCACCGCCGCATCGCCCATATCACCGGGCCGCTGCCGGAGCGGCTCGCGGTCGACCGGCTGGCCGGGTATCGGAGCGGCCTCGCCGCAGCGGGCATCGCGGCCGATGAGGCGCTGATCGTCGAGGGTGATTTCAGCCTGGACGCCGGCCGCCGGGCCGTGCGCCGTCTCAATGAGACCGGGACCGGTTTCACGGCGCTGTTTGCGGCCAGCGACCAGATGGCATTCGGTGCGATCAGCGAATTGCGCGCTTGCGGGCTTTCGGTCCCCACGGAGGTCTCGGTCGTCGGCTTCGACGATATCGTGCTCGCCGACGCCTTCATGCCGCCGCTGACCACGATCCACCAGCCGCGTTTCGATATCGGGCGACAGGCGATGGCGCGCATGATCGGTCTCCTCGGCGAGGAGCCGGCCGCCGCCAATCTGGTGATGGAGACACGCCTCGTCGTGCGCGGCTCCACCGCTCCTGTGCCACTCCGCTCGAACCCCAACCTGAGAACGAAGGAATGAGACGATGAAAGGTCCAGCCCTGTTCCTCGCGCAGTTCGTCGGCCCGACGGCGCCCTTCGACAGTCTCGATGGTCTTGCCGGCTGGGCGGCCGGGCATGGCTATGTCGGCGTCCAGATCCCGACCAACGATCCGGCGCTGTTCGATCTGGCGCAGGCGGCGCAGTCGAAATCCTATTGCGAGGACATCGTCGCCAGGCTCGATCGCCATGGCCTCCAGGTTACCGAGCTATCGACCCATCTCCAGGGCCAGCTGGTCGCCGTGCATCCGGCCTATGACCTGCTCTTCGACGGCTTTGCGCCGGCAGCTCTGCGCGGCAAGCCTGCCGAGCGGCAGACCTGGGCCGTGGACCAGCTGAAACTTGCCGCCCAGGCCTCGCGAAATCTCGGCCTCGCCACGCATGCCACCTTCTCCGGTGCCTTGGCCTGGCCCTATGTCTATCCATGGCCGCAGCGGCCGCAGGGCCTCATCGAGGAAGCATTTTCGGAACTGGGCCGACGCTGGACTCCGATCCTCGACGCCTTCGACGAGGCCGGCGTCGATCTCGCCTACGAGATCCATCCCGGCGAAGATCTCCATGATGGCATCAGCTTCGAGCGTTTTCTTGAATCGGTTGGTGAGCATCGACGCGCCACCATCCTCTACGATCCCTCGCATTTCCTGCTGCAGGCGCTCGACTATCTCGCCTTCATCGACATCTACCACGCGCGCATCCGGGCCTTCCACGTCAAGGATGCCGAGCTCAACCCGACCGGCCGTTCCGGCGTCTATGGCGGCTATCAGGGCTGGGTCGAGCGGCCCGGCCGTTTCCGTTCGCCGGGCGACGGGCATGTCGACTTCGCCGGTATCTTCTCGAGGCTGGCCCAGTACGATTATCGGGGCTGGGCGGTCGTCGAGTGGGAATGCGCCCTGAAGCACCCGGAACAGGGAGCAGCCGAAGGTGCTGCGTTCATCCGCAGCCATATGATCCGCAGGGCCGAACGGCCCTTCGACGATTTCGCTGCGAGCGGCGCCGACAGCGCGACCAACGGCAAACTCCTGGGGCTCACTCGATGAACGCGCGCATTCGGCTCGGCATGGTGGGAGGCGGCGAGGGCGCGTTCATCGGCGCAGTGCACCGCATGGCAGCGCGTCTCGACGGCGAATACGAGCTTCTCGCCGGGGCGCTTTCGGCCACGCCCGAAAAGGCCCTGCGCTCGGGCCTTGCGCTCGGTCTCGACCCGGCGCGGGTCTATGCCGATTTCGAAGCGATGGCGCGGGCCGAAGCGCGACGTCGCGACGGCATCGAAGCCGTGGCCATCGTCACGCCGAACCACATGCATGCTCCCGCCGCGCTCGCCTTCCTGAAGCGCGGCATCCATGTGATCTGCGACAAGCCGCTGGCGACGAGCCTGAAGCAGGCGCAAGGCCTGAAGGCGGCGACGGACCGTGCGGGCGTGGTCTTCGCGGTGACCTATAACTATTCCGGCTATGCCATGGTCCGCCATGCCCGGGCGATGGTCGCAGCCGGCGAGATCGGCCGCATCCGGGTCGTCCAGGTCGAGTACCCGCAGGAGTGGTTGACGGAGGCGCTCGAACAGACCGGCCAGAAACAGGCGGAATGGCGCACCGACCCGGCACGCTCCGGTGCCGGTGGGTCGATCGGCGATATCGGCACGCATGCCTTTCATCTGGCGGCCTTCGTCTCGGGGCTCGCTGTGACGGAGATCTCGGCCGAACTCACCAGCTTCGTGGCCGGCAGGCGTCTCGACGACAATGTCCAGGTCATGCTGCGCTACGAGAATGGCGCGCGCGGCAGCCTCTGGGCGAGCCAGGTCGCGCCGGGCAATGAGAACGGCCTGCGGCTGCGCATCTATGGCGACAAGGGCGGGCTCGAATGGGCGCAGGAACAGCCCGATCAGCTGAAATGGTCGCCCTTTGGCGAGGTGCAGCGCATCGTCACGCGCGGCTCCGGCGGCGCCAATGCGGCAGCGCAACGTGTCACCCGTATCCCCGCCGGGCACCCCGAAGGCTATCTCGAAGCCTTCGCCACGATCTACCGGGAGGCCGCCGCCGCCATCCGGGCGCGCCAGGCCGGACTACCTATCCCTGGCGACTCCACGTTTCCGACGCTGGAGGACGGGCTTCGGGGCATGGCTTTCATCGAGGCCGCGGTCGCCTCATCGAAGGCAAACGCGCGCTGGACGAAACTGAAGGGCTGAAGGAGCTGCCACCCTGCGAGCCGCGTGCGGCTGGATCAGGGGGAGATTCAAAGCTCCCCCGGGCGCTGGTCTGGGCGTTCGCTTCGGTGAGGTGCCTTGGCGGGAACAGCTCATTGCTGCAGTGGGTTGCTTTCAGAAGCTCACCCTGATCTGGGCCTGGCCGCCGAGGCGGTTGGTGGAGCCGGAGAGCTCGCCGTCGAGGCGGGCGCCGAGCGTGACGGAGGGGCTGAGCCTGAGGTCAAGCCCGGCGGCCAGCAGCGCGCTGTTGCGGGCGGGCCTGGCGCCCTCGACCGCGAAGCCTGAGCCGGTCAGGCCGGCGATCGAGGCGGAGAGACCGGCGTCACGCTGGTAGTAATGCGCCCAGCTCGCCCGGAGATAGCCGGCGACAGGCAGCCCATTCAGCCCGCTGGCATAGTCGAGCTGCAGGCCAAGCTCGCTGCGCGAGGTGATGTCGTTGCGCCGGGCGAGCGCCAGCGCGCCGGCATTGGCCCCGGCCCAGTTCGCCTCGGTCAGGGCCGGGCTGCGCGCCTGGATCGCCTGCAGCGCCGCCAGCGGCGAGAGTGTCAGGCCGTTCCAGTCCAGCACTGCAGCGCTCGCCTGCAGCCGGCCGCTCCAGGCGGTGGTGGCATAGGAGGAAGACAATGCGCTACCAAGCACCGGGATGCTGCGCTTGATCTCGTTCTCGAGCCGGCCATAACCGAAAGCGGCGGCAAGATTGACCGGCCCGAGCCGGGTCGTGCCGTAGAGGCCGGCCTGGAAGACATCGGCCTCGGCCTTGCCGAGACCGCCGGCAAGCGAGGACCGGGCGCTGCCGCCGGAGACCGCAAAACCCGCGACCGTGCCGGGCATGATCCTGAAATCGGCGCCGACGGCGAGATGCGCATCGTCGAGATCGCGCTTGGCCGAGCCGGTTCGGGCCGAGCCATCGCTGCGGCCGACCGAGCCGAAGGCCGCGCCCCAGACGGTATAGGCCGGGCTGTCGAGCCGCGCTGCCGGGGCCGGCAGATCAGCACCCTTGCGGACGAGGCCGGAGAAGGTGGCTTCGCCGGGAGCGGGTCCCGCGCTGCCACGGCCCGCCGCGAAGGGATCGAGCATGACGCGCAGGAACTGGTCGGCGGCCGAGACCGCCATGGCCGGTGCTGCGGTATGGGCCTCGCCCGAAAGCTGGTTCACTGCCCCGGGAATCGCTGCCGCCGGCAGGTTGTAGATGCCGAACAGCCCCGACGGATCGGCCCCGCCCGCCACCGCCCTGTCGATTCCGGCGGCCACGGAATAGGCGTTCAGTGAAGCCGTGACGCCGAGCGTCGTCATCGCCTTGGGCGTCAGTGTCAGGAGCACGTCATTTGCGGTGTAGCTTACCGCGCTGGAAACGCCGTCGCCGAAGGACGCGGTGACATCGGTCGTGCCGAATGTGCCGCTGCGGCCGCCGGCCGCCGAAAGCAGGATATAGGCACTGTTGAAGGTGTAGGGGCCACCCAGCGGCACGATCCGCAGCGTGCCGGCAAGCGTTGCCGAGCCGGTGACGTTGACCCGGTCGGAGACCGCGCCCTGCACTTCGGCAATGTAGGTCGAGCCGACGCCGAGCGTCAGGTTGCCGTTGACCGTGATCGTGCCGGGCGAATTGCCAGGCGCGAGCGTGCCGTAAACTGTGGTGCCGGGCACTTGGCCAGAGCCGCCGAGCGTAGCGCCCGCATTGACGGTCAAGCTGGAAGATGAGGCGATGGAGCCGTTCACCACCAGCGTTCCGACAGTCACGGATGTCGGGCCCGTATAAGTGCTGGTGCCCGAAATCGTCGTCGTACCCGCGAAGTTCTGCTTGAGGCTGCCCGCGCCGGAGATCGCCCCGGCAAAGACCGCTCCGGTGTTGTCCTCGGTCGTCAGGGTCTGGCCGCTGGCGATGATGACCTGCGCGCCGGTAACACCCGACAGGAAGCCGATCGTCTCGCTCTGTGCAACATCGAGGGTCGCGCCGCTGGCGATCTCGACACGCCCGGCGTCACTGATCGCCTGGCCGCCGGTGATGGTCAGGGTGCCAGCATTGATGAAGGTCGTTCCGGTATAGGTATTGGCGCCCGAAAGTGTGAGCGTGCCGCCGCCGGCCTTGACCAGGCTCCCGGCGGAGGAGCCGTTCGAGATGACGCCCTGCAGCGTCGTCGTCGCGCCGCTGGCCACGTCGATGCCGCCGGAACCGGTGATGCTGAACGTCCGCGCCGCCGCCAGCGTGGTGGTGGCCGTGACCGCCAGCGTGCCGCCGTTCGAGAGCACCAGGTCGTTGGCGGCGTTGCCAAGATTGTTGCTGGCTCCGATCGAGAGCGTGCCGCCGCTGATGGCGATATTGCCGGTGAAGTCGTTCGCGGCGGACAATACGAGGGTGCCCGCGCCGGTCTTGTTGAGCGCCGTGGAAACGCCGCCGCTAATCAGGCCAGTGCCGCCGATAGAGCTGCCATAGGTCACCGTCCCGCTCGAGACGCCGATATTCGCCGTCACGCCGCTGAGGTAGATCGCAGCGCCGCTGACGCTGCCGGCTGCGCCGGGCGACCCGCTGAAACTGCTCGGGCCCTGTCCGACGCCCTGAGTGCCACCAGTCCCCCCGGTGACCGAGACGCCCGAAATCGAGGAATCGAGGATGGTCAGCGAGCCGCCGGTGGCGACATAGATCGCGCCCCCGCGTGCCGCGCCGCCCGCGCCGCCGGAGCCGCCATCCGAGCCTGGGCCTTGCGAGCCGTTGTTGTTGGTAACGCCATCGCCGCCCTGTGCGCCATTGCCGCCATTCGCATTGCCTGCACCGCCATTGTTGTTCGGCGTATAGGCCGTGCTGCTGGTTGTGCCGGAGCCGCCGCCGCCGCCGCCGCCATCGCCGAATGATGCCCCCGCAGTGCCCGCGGTCCCTTGCATGCTGGCATGGCCGCCGGTGCCGCCGAGGCCGCCCGCGCCGCCGCCGCCGGTGGCGCCGCCATTATTGGCTGCGCCACCGGCGCCGCCATTGCCGCCATTGACTGGATCTGCCGCCGCGTTCTGTGCCACGCCGCCATTGCCGCCCGCACCGCCGGTCGCCGCATTGCCGCTGAAGCTGACTTCGGCGATCGTGACGATGGCGCCGCTGCCGACCAGAAGGCCTCCGCCCGCACCGAGGCCGCCGCCCCCGCCGCCGCCCGAGCCATACGCGACCCCGCCGCTGTAATAGCCGTTATACCCGTTCTCGCCTTTGCCGCCGCGCGCGGCGGTGTTGGTGATCGCGAGATTGGAGATGTTGACGGTCGGCGCATTGGCGCCATTGACCTGAATGCCTTGAAAGGCCGCCGCACCATCGATCGCCTGGTTGTTGCCGGTAATGTTCACCGTGACATTGGCGTTGCTCGCCTGCAGCTGGGCGAGCGAACTCGTCAGCGTAAAGCCATTGGTGATGTTGATCGTGGTCGTGGAGCCGGCGCCCGCCGCGGCCACGGCCGCCACGGCCGCGTTCCAGTCGCTCTGGTTCGCGACATCGATCGCCAATGCCGGCGTTGCCGCCAGGGCTCCGAGCATGGCGAGCGCCGATACGCTGGCCAACCAGGCCCGCCGTATGCCGGAATGGTGGTGTTCGCGGCCCGTAGACATGCCCGAGTTCGCGCTTACTGCAGGCGCCTGGCGCGCAGTCGATGCCCAGAAATTCATGCTGCGCCCCCCAAAGGCACCGTCCAACGCGATTCGTCCGCTGGCCCCGTCGTCACCGAGCAAAGGACCAAAAAACGAATGGTGAATAGTAAGCGTGGTCTGCGGACCGCGCTGCGTCAGGCGGCGATCTGCTTGGTTTCCGCCGTCCATTGCCACGGCATGAGCTCGCCGATGCGGCTATTGGGCCAGCCTTCAGCGATCTTGCGGGTGACGTCTGCGATGTAGGCGAAGGGCTCGACGCCGTTCATCTTGCAGGTCTCGATGATCGAGTAGATGGCGGCGGCCCGCTCGCCCCCGGCTTTTGATCCGGCGAAGAGCCAGTTGCGGCGCCCGATTG
>NZ_JBFUIY010000049.1:0-30478 GCF_056401655.1 Allobosea sp. P4_E12
ACTCACTCGTAGAACAGTGCCTCCTGCGCAACCGTCCGCTCGCCCATCATCGCGCCGCCCTCCGCCCAAGGACGACTGAATCAGAACCTCAAGCTCGCAGCAACGCTGACTTCTTCAACACAATCGGCCCATAGTGGTCATCCATCCAACATTGAAGGCAACCGGCAAGCAGTAGCAAATGTTGGATATCAGACCGCTCAGACACGTAAGAAGCCGAGTGAAATTAGCGCGAGGCCCCGCTGCTGGCGTCCCGAAATGCCGCACTCAGTGCTTCAGCGCGTGCCTATACTCCTCGCCAAACGTGGACAGTGAACTGGCAAGCACCGTCGCCGCGCCATCCACCAGGCCGCAACGGCCGGAACCAGGCAGCAGCTGCGTGAGATTCTCAAGGGCCGCAAGATCACTCGGCCGCCCGGCGCCGGACTCGATACGTTCGAGGATGCGCGAAACCTGATTCGTGCCGATTTTGCAGGAGGGGCATTGACCGCAGGAATTGGCGGCGAAGAAAGCGACGTATTCCGCCGTCTTGCGCAGGATGCTAGTGCCTTCGCCAACTACGATCATCGCACCCGTGCCGAGCCGCGAGCCACGCGCCCGCAGGCTGTCGAAATCCAGCGCCACGTCGAGATCGCTGGCCGTCAGCAGCGTGTTGGAAGGACCGCCGGTGAAGACGGCCTTGAACCCCTTATCCGCGAGCATCCCGCCGCCATGGCCGAACACCAGGTCGCGCAGGGAGGTGCCCATGGGCAGTTCGTGCAGGCCGGGGCGCATCACGTCACCGGACAGCGAATAGAGCTTGGTTCCCACCGCATCGCCGAGGCCGAGCCCCCGATACCACGCAGCGCCCCGGCCCAGGATGTGCGTCGCATGGGCGAAGGTCTCGACATTGTTCAGCAGCGTCGGCGCGCCGTTCACGCCCTTCTCGGCGGGGAAGGGCGGCTTGAGCGACGGGAAGGGAAAGCCGCCCATCACGCTGGCCACCGCGGCCGTCTCTTCGCCGCCGACATAAAGGCCGGAGCTGGGACTGATATGGATTTGCACGGGCATCCCGATCGCCTCGTCGACGCGCGCGAGGAGGGGATGCTGGCGCCACGCCGCGGACGCGGCCTGGAGCATTTCCACCGCGGCGGTTTCGCGCGGATTGACGTAGAGGGCGATCCTGTTCGCCTTGACCGCTATCGCCCCGATGAGCGCGCCCTGGATCACCTGGTGGGGCGTGCGGGAGAGCAGGAAGCGGTCCTTGAAGGTGCCTGGCTCATCCTCATTGCCATTGCAGATGATCCATTTCCCGCCTCCCTCCGGGCAGGGCGGCTGGGCAGGCACGGCGGCCCATTTGCGATGCGTCGGAAAGCCAGCGCCGCCCAGACCGCGCAGCCCGGCGGCTTCCAGGGCGGGAATGATGCCGGCCGGGTCCGACAGGGCACGCTCCAACCCTTCACCGCCGCCCGCCGCGAGCCAGCCGGCGAGATCGGGACCGACCTGGATGGCCTCGGCGGTGAGCACGGCGGTCATGTGGCGATCGACCTGTCAGTGGTGGCGTCGAAATTGCCGTAGGGCGGAAAGATCATCGGCGACTTGCGGCTGAGTGGCAGGCCCTGCACCACAAGGGCGCGGCGCCAATTGGCCAGGTGCGCGAGGCCGACGTTACGCGGCCGCTCCCCCCGTGCGTCGGCCGCGGCACTGGCACCGGCGTGGCGGCCGAACACCACCAGTTCCAGCAGCGCGTTGCCCATCATGCGGTTGCGTCCGTGCAGTCCGCCGGTCACCTCGCCGGCACACAGCAGGCCGGGGACGGCCGTGCGGCCCTTCGGGTCGATCACCACACCGCCATTCTGGTAGTGCAGGGTCGGACGGATCAGGAAGGGTTCCTCGGCCGGGTCGAAGCCGCCGCGATGCGCGAGGTGGAGCAGCGTTACGAGGCTTTTCTCCAGGATGCCGGGCTTCGCCTGTTCCAGGGACGGCGTGTCAAGAAAGACGCCGGTCTTGCCATCGCGGCCAATGCCCCGGCCCTCGGCGATCTCGCGCAGGACCGCTGAGGCCACGATGTCGCGTGGCTGCAATTCATCGACAAAACGCTTACCCCGGCCGTTCACCAGATAGGCGCCGGAGGAGCGCGCCGCCTCGCTGACCAGCGCGCCTTCCATGTGCGGCGGCCAGGCGATGCCAGTAGGGTGGTACTGGAAGCTGTCCACCTCGCGCAGCGCAGCCCCGAGGCGATAGGCCAGCGCCAGCCCGTCCGCCGTGGCGCCGTAGTGATTCGAGGTCGGAAACCCCGCGAGGTGCAGCCGCCCCGCGCCGCCGGTGGCCAATACCACCGCCCCGGCGCGCGCCAGCACCGCGCGGCCGCGGGCGAAGTCGTGCAAGACCGCCCCGGCACAGCGGCCGCGATCGTCGCTCAGCAATTCCAGCGCCGGATGGCGGTCGAGAAGGGTGATCCCCGGCTGCAGCAGGGTCGCCTCCCGCAGCGCCCGCATCAGTTCCAGCCCGGTGAAGTCTCGATAGGACAGCAGCCTGGCCGCGGTGGCGCCGCCGGGCTTCTTGCGCAGCAGCGTACCGCCCATGCGTTGGCTGTTCTCGGTGAGGTCGAAGTTCATCCCCTCCTGGATCAGCCAGCGGATGGCGGAAGGTCCGTCTGCGACCAGGGCCGCCACCAATGCCTTGTCGGCGGTGAAATGGCCCGCGCGCAGCGTGTCCTCGAAATGGCGTTGCAGGCTATCCTCGGCGCCCACTGCGGCCTGGATGCCGCCTTCGGCCATGACGGTGTTGCTGTCTCCGATGCGGAGCTTGGTGGCGAGCAGCACGCGCGCCCCGGCACGGGCGGCGGTTAATGCCGCCACGCAGCCAGCTCCACCACCGCCGATCACCAGCACATCGGCGTCCAGGGTCGGAGCGCCGGCGATGTCCACATCCTCCAGCAGCGAATCCGCCTGCAGCAGGTCAGCCAGGATGGCCGGGCATTCCTGGCCGGCGCTGACGCCGACCCGCAGCGTCACCATGGCGCCCGGCTGGCGGTCAGGGTGGTAGCCGGCCAGCAGGTACTGCACCGGCAGGTCCAGCGCCTTGGCCGGGGCGGGGGCGGCGGCTCGCCAAGCCTCCACGGCCTGCGCATGCGGAATGCCGGCGGCGCTCAAGCAACGGACTCCGCGGGGGGCGGATTGGCGCCGGGCGCGTCGAAGTCAATCGGCTGCCGGCCTTCCCTGATCTCGTGCAGGCGCATGATCAGGTCCGACGGGCGCAGTGTGAGGGAGGCGCGCATCCGCCGCACGAACTGGCCCAGATGCGCCGGGTCGATATGCTCGGGGCAGGCGGCGACGCAGAGGTCACAGAGCACGCAGTGATCGAACAGCCCCGCCGCCGCGTCGGTCTGGCCCATGACGGCCAGATCGACCATGCGCTGCACCTCGATCCCCTTAGGGCAGGCGTGGTCGCAGCCGCCGCAGTGGCGGCAATGCTTGGCTTCGGGGAAGACGGCGCCGATCTGCTCGATGGCTGTCCAGCTGTCGGTGAGGAGTTGCAGGTCGTAGCCATGCGCGCGGCGAGCCGGGAAATGGTCGATGAAGGCGACTTGCATGCCCTCCTCGGCCAGCATCTCGCAGGCGAGCGCCGTGCTGGCCAGCCGCTCGCCCGGGCGGCGCACCAGAACCCGGCAGGCACCACAGACCCCCTGGCCCAGGCAGCCCACATTCTCGGTGAGCGGCAGGCCGGCCCCGATCCAGGCCTGGAGCAGGGAGACGCCCCTGGTCGCCCGGATGGCATGGCCGTCGAAGGTGAAGCCAACGCCATCGGACGGTGCGGCATCGTCGGCCATGCGGGTCTCTCCTCTTCATCCATCATCCGGTTCACCCGAGGCCCAGTATCCTCCACCAGGTGGTGCCGAGCACCGCGTAGATGATAAGCTCCCCAACGCACGTGATGAAGCCGACGCGCCACCAGGTGCCCAACGGCACATAGCCGCTTCCGAAGATGATGGGCGAGGTGCCGGTGGCGTAGTGCGTCAGTGTCATCATGATGCTCGAGCCGGCCACCATCAAGAGCAGGATCGGTATCACATAGTCGGGCGGCACCACGCCGACCCACGGTCAGGAAGGCGATGGCGCTGATGTGCGCCGTCGTGCTGGCGAAGACGTAGTGCGAGAAGACAAAGAGCAGCACGAGCAGCGTCGCGGCCAGCTCCCATCCCATGCCGGCGGCCACGATGCCGTTCTTCATGGCCGAGCAGCTGAACGAGACGGACATCATCCCCTGGTTCTCCGAGCTGCTGCTGGCGAGGCCGATCTGATCGCGCGCAAATGGCTCGTGGCGGACGATCAAGGGAAAGGCCGGATCACATTGTCTAACAGGTCAGGTCGTGCTGACCGCCATGCGTGACGATGGGCGCACTCCCTAGGGGTCGGGCGCGTCCGTCACGCCAAATTTAGGCCTTGGATTGGCGTGACGCCATCGTGACTTTTTCATTCGCGTCACGCTCAGAAATTGCCTGAGCTGGCAGGTTTTATTGGGGTTTTCAGCATGTCCGGCCGCTTCGGCGGCGGGAAATGGGAGTGTACCGAACACCCCGACTGCTGCACGCTCGAATGGACCAAGGCGCATGTCGAGAAGCAGTTCCTCCGCTGGCTCCGCAGGGCCAAGCTCAGGGAGGCGGCATGACGATCAGTTTGCCATTCGCCCGCGCTGCCGCCTCGAATGCGGCTCGCACGTCCATGGGTGACTTGCCGCCTTCCAAGCAGCTCATGACGATCAGGACTGCTGCCTGCCAGTCCGGGGTCTGGTCGTTCCATTCGAGTAGCAGATCGGCAGCCCGCTCGACCGAGGTGACGGCGTAGCAAACGCCCGGCTTCCTCGTCTCGACCACGACTTCAGGCCACAACCAGTGCCAGACCCGCATGACCAACCCCCCGCACGATTGAGGATTAGGAAGATGACTCCCGTCCAGGAAGCCCTGCTGCTTGAACTCGCCCGCAGTACCGCCCAGACGCAGCTCGTGCTCGCGATGCTGATCAGAACGACCTGTGAAAGCTACATGAACCCCGTCGCCTACCAGATGAACGCGGAATTGCTCCAAAGGGAAGAGTGGCTGCGCGACACCATCACTCGAGTGACAAGAGAAGAACGGTAACTGCCCGAAACAATCTCGGCCGGTGATGTACAATTAATCGCAAATGCCAGTCCCCCGCGTTGTTCGATGTCGGAAGCACCGGTTAAAAGCGGGTCGGCATTAGTCTCGTGCCTCACGCAAAACGAGCCCGGCCAGCGCGTACGCATGGAGTACTCCGGTCCGAGCTGTGATCCGCAAGGCTCTGGCGAGAGCCAATTGGGGGGCAACGCGCCCCGTGAACCACATCCACAGCGCCAGAGCGACCATCTGGACTGCGATGAGGGCCATCTAGCCATTGGTGGGGCCGAAGCTGGGGCGCGTGTTGTCAGTCGACATGGATACACAATTAGCAGGCATTCTCACCCGCCTAATCGTCGGTGGGAACGAAAGTCTCCCCGCGTTGCTTCGAGCCTCTCGCGGCGTGTCTTTCCCACGTTTGGCTTGGCGCGGCAAACGGCTGGCGCGTTGACGCTCTAAGTTTCGGCGTGCTGTTTGCCACGAAGTGCCTTATTCTGTCGTCTCGCGCTCTTTAAGCAGCTGGTTGAGCAGGTCCTGTTGATCGTTGATCCTGTTCGCTATGGCTTCTTCCGCGGCGGAACCAGACGTGGCAGTGGCTCGCTCCATCAGATCTGCGATATTCCTTCGGAGGACCATAATCTGGATATCGAGCTTCAGTTTGGACGCGATATCAGGTATTGGGCGGCTCGATCGCATCGGTCTATGCTCAACACATCGTTTGATGTTACGGGCAACGTCATGAGCTTAATCGAACTAACCCCAATGGAACATGCGAGATCACGCCAAGCATTTGCTGGTTCCCCCAAAGAAGCGGAACGTCCTGCCATTTGCGTATGGCGCATCCGGTGGCCCGTGAGGAAAATGACGGGTAATCGTGACCCGGCTTCGTTCAGGCGGAGCTAAATATTGGGCCCGCTTACGCCCGGAATATCGACGCCGAGCAGAATGCAGCCGTCCGTTCCTTCGTCGGGAAGCTGATCCAGGAGCTCGGCTCCGGTCCCGTAAGATTTCGTCTGGAAGCCGGAGGCTTCGAGCAAGCGAACCATTGCGGTTCTGAAGGACGTGTCATCATCGACCAGGTAGATATTGGCTGGCATGGAGGCCCTTCATGTCTTCATGGCGGGGAGATGGATATGGAAGGCGACCCCGCCATCATCGCGGTTGGCCACCCAGATCCGCCCGCGATGCGCGAGAATGATCTTCCTGCTGATCGCCAGTCCGAGGCCCATGCCATCGGCCTTCGTGGTGTAATACTCATCGAAAAGCTTCCCCAATGCATGGGGCGGGACCGACGGTCCGTCGTTGATGATGGATAGTTCAACGATGTTTCGTCCCCGGACCACGCTCCTTGCGACGATTTCCCGTCGAGCGCTGCCATTGCCGATGATGGCATCGAGTGCGTTGATGGTGATGTTGAGGATCACCTGCTGAAGCTGGATGGCATCGGCCGGAATCTCCGGAAGTCTCTCGTCCAGCTCTGCTTTCAGGACGATATCGTTGGCGGCTGCACGGCTGGAAACGAGCCGGAACGTATCGCGGACGCAGCGGTTCAGATCGATCGTCCGGGTGGGCGACGGTGTCGGTCGGATCATGTTCCGCACGCGGTCGATGATCTCGACCGCGCGCATCTCGTCCCGCTTGATGTCCGCGACGATGTCCTGAAGGTCCGCGATGCTGGGGGCTGCGTTCCTGAGGATGATCTCGGCCGCTTCGGTATTGATCAGGATTGCGCTCAGCGGCTGCTTGAGCTCATGCGCGATGTACCCGGACATTTCTCCCAGGGAAATGCGCCGATTGACTGTCACCGCTTCCGACAGGAATTGGCTTGCCTCACGCTCGGCAACCGAGCGTCGTTGGCGTTCGAACAGCAGCAGGAGGATCAGGAATGCTTGCAGGAACAGTGCGATCGAGAAGCCCGCGATCGACCAGCCATATTGTTCCCCGGCGGGCGGACGCGCGACGATATCCGTGTACCGGATTGCATTCGCCATGTCGTCCGGTCTGGAGCCGAGGACGAGATTCAGGAGAAGGCCGGAGATCACGGCCAGGGCGAATACACCGCATACGATCCGGTATCGGTGACGGGCAGCGGGCAACGTCGCCTTGCTGGCCTCGGCCCCCGCAGGTAATTGAACCTCCAGTGCAGCCTCAGAGCGTTGCACTATAGCCTCCCTGTCGCTGCCTCACTTCACTGCGCATCAGCAGGTCTCCGCGACCCAGTGCCGAGCGAAATTCGTCTCCTCGTAGTCGTCGATCTTCTGGCGTTTTGGCAGCTTGATCTTCTCGCGTGGTGGCGCCTCGTAGGGGATCGAGGACAGGATATGAGAGATGATGTTCAGCCGAGCGCGGCGCTTGTCGTCGGAATGGACGGCAAACCAGGGCGCCCAGCTCGTATCACTCGCCCGGAACATGTCGTCGCGGGCTCGGGAATAGTCATTCCAGCGGCCATAGGATTTCAGATCCATGGGCGACAGCTTCCAGATCTTGCGCGGGTCGGTGATGCGCTCCTCGATCCGGCGCGTCTGCTCCTTCGGGCTGACCTCAAGCCAGTATTTCAGCAGGATGATGCCGGATTCGACGATGACTTTCTCGACGCTCGGGACTGCGAACAGGAAGGCCTGGGCCTGTTCCTCCGTACAGAACCCCATCACCCGTTCGACGCCGGCGCGGTTGTACCAGCTGCGATCGAAGATCACGACTTCGCCGGAGGCCGGGAGATGGGGCAGATAGCGCTGGACGTACATCTGCGAGCGTTCGCGATCGGTCGGCGGAGGAAGCGCGATGACGCGGAAGACCCGCGGGCTCACCCGCTCGGTGATCGCCTTGATGACACCGCCCTTGCCGGCGCCATCACGGCCCTCGAAGATAATGCAGATCTTGGCACCGGTATGCTTGGCCCATTCCTGGAGCTTGACCAGCTCGCCGTGAAATTCCTTCAACTGACGCTCGTAAGGCTCTCGCTTCATGGCCTTGCTGACAGGAGCATCCATGATCACGCCCTCCCGGTTAGGACCAGGCCAGGAAGAAGGCGACATCGCCGGGCAGCCCACCCGGCCAGTCGATGATCATCGCGCGCAGCCGATAATTCGCGGGCTTCAGATGCTCCTTCCAGAATTCATAGGCCTGGCGCGGCCGTCCGGTGAGCGTCGTCGGCCAGTCCGCCTCTGAGTTGTTGAGCGCACGGCCCTTGTCGTTGCACAGCGCGCTCGGGAACCGCATCACCATGACCTCGCGCTCGCCGCGCTCGGCGGCCGCGCGCGTCTTCACGGCGAGGTTGTGCTTGATCCGGGCAATCAGCTCGGCATTGACCTCGACCTCTTCCGCAAGCGTCTTGATCAGCTTCTGGCGTGCCTCCTCGGCCTTATCCATGGCACCCAGCATCTTGGATGCCTTCGCCATCTCGATGTCCGCCATGTAGGCTTTGAGGTCGTCGGCCGACATGAAACTCTCGTCGGCGAGAATGTCGGCTTTCGCGCCGTGCGCCGCGGTCTGGGGCATTGCCGTTTCCTCTCCAGTCGAAATCGCGATTGCCTGCCTCGTCAAATGCCGTCCGGACGACCAAGGGTTTCCCTGAGCTCGGCTTCGAGGCTCTCGACGAGCTGTCGATATTCGATGCAACGCGCCTTGCGGATCGGCAGGGCCGAACTCTCCCATTCCGCCAAGGCCCGTTCGGCTTCGGCGAGGTCTGCGCAGAGCGTGCGAAAACTCTCGCTGCGGAGTGCTCTTTCCCTAATCGACCTCCCATAGGCTGGAAGATGCCGGATGGCAGCCAGCACGCCCTGATCCATCGCAACGGTTCTCCCGCCGACGAGCGCCACGTCACGTCCACTATGGAGAAAGATCGCGCCCGCGGGAGTAACTAACAGGAGGCTACGCCCGGCAAGGGGCCGCAACCGATGCGTGCGACCAGTGAAACTGAGTCAATAGGGGCGGGACTTGCGGAAGCTAGCACAGCGTCCCGACCACTCGACAGCGTGGTACGAGCGTAACCTCCCGTTAGCTACTCCCGCCCCCTTGGGCCGTCGCCTATCGTTGCAGCTTCACCGAAGTCCCGCTTCCCCCCGCGGTCGCAGAGGCGAACGACGAGGGATCCAGGCGGGCCAACCCGGAGGCCACAACATGTCGACATTGAAGCACTGGTCGCTTGCTTTCGCCCTGCTTGCCGGCGTGGCGTCCTGGTCCGACAGCCAGCCGGCCAGAGCGCAGACGGTCATTGTCGCGGGTGTCGGCCCGGCGGCCATCGATGAGCTCAATGTCAAGGTTGCGGCAGTCGACCGGGCCAATCACACCATAATCGTGCAGCAGCGAGGCCACCGTTGGCTTGTCGAGGTGCCGGAGGTTTTCGGTGATCTCTCCAGGGTCAAGGTTGGAGACAACCTCGAAATCAAGCGGATCGACGGGGCGATCGCGGCCGTCACCAGGGGCAAGAAGGGACTCAAACCCGGCATCCGTTACTCCGAAGGCAAGTCGGATGCGGTTTTCCAGAATCTGCCCTCACGGTTTGTGACCCGCACCGCGACCGTGACGGCGAAATTCAACGGCTTCGATCCTGCCAAGAAGATTGCCACGATCGACGGGCCGGATGGCCGGCGGTCGCTGCCGGTCGCGGATCCCGTCCTCGCTGCCGATCTCCAGAAGCTGAAGCGCGGCGACATGATCGAGATCGTCTTTACCGAGGCGTTCCAGGTGACACTCAAGTGAGTAGGCGCGGGCTGGCATTTCCCGCCTGACACGGATACCGTCGTGATAATTTCAAAGGGTTGGATGCGGAAGCCATGTCGTCGCCGAACATTCATCCTGCTGCCCCGGGCCATTTGCCGCCCTTCATCACGGCGCCGGGAGAGACTGACTATCTCATGGTCGCGATGGCGGTGCTGCTCCTCGTCGCGATCCTGACGGTTGGCGTCATCTTCTTCCGGCTGCACACATTGCCGGAGCGGATGGCGCATAAGTCGCAGAAGCTCCAGTTCGAGATTGTCGCGGTCCTTGGGCTTCTGGCTCTGTTCACGCACATCCACCTGTTCTGGGTGGCCGGGCTCCTGCTGGCGCTGATCGACCTGCCCGACTTCTCCGGTCTCTTTGGTCGCATGGCTCACGCTCTCGAGCGCATTGCGGGTTCGACGCCCCGCCGCGGCGGGGGAGCAACAACCGAGCCACCAGACCCGTCCGATTCCCAGGAGATGCCTACAGATCACGGGGCGGAGCAGCATGGGCGCAAGAAGGAGCCGACCCATGCTTGAGCTCATGTTCTGCTCGCTTCTGACGATCCTGCCGGACTATCTGTTTCGCCGCTATTATCAGGGCCGGCGCATTGGCAAGGAGATCACGCTCTATTCGGTCTGGTTCGAATTGCGCTGGGGCATCACGGCCTGCGCGATGCTGACCATCGGGTTGATCACGGTGATCTTCTACAATCATCCCTCGACTACGAACGCGACCCTGTTCTTCAGGGCGGTGCCGATCGTGCCCGAGATCAATGGGCGGGTCGCCGAGGTCTATGTCGGGCTCAGCGGCAGGATCGAAAAAGGCGCGCCGATCTTCAGACTGGATAGCAGCCGGCAGGAAGCGGCGGCCGAAACCGCCCGCCGCAAGATTATCGAGGCCGACGCTGCGCTCGCTGTCGCCCGGTCCGAGCTCGCCTCGAACGAATCCAAGATCCAGGAGGCGCGGAGTGACCTCCAGCAGGCGCAGGACGAGTTGCGGACCAAGCAGGAATTGATGCGACGGAACGCGGATGTCGTCGCGCAGCGCGAGATCGAGCGGCTGCAAGTCCTCGTCGCCGGGAAGGAAGCCGCTGTGAACTCGGCAACCGCGGCGCGAGACACGGCGCAAACGCGGATCTCGACCCTGCTGCCGGCGGAGAGGGAAAGTGCTCAGGCGGCCCTGGCCCAGGCCCAGGTCGATCTCGAGAAGACCGTGATCAGAGCCGGAGTGTCCGGGCGTGTCGAACAATTTGCGCTTCGTGTCGGCGACATCGTCAATCCGCTTCTGCGCCCCGGCGGCGTCCTGATCCCCGAAGAGGCCGGGCGCTCCTCCTTGCAGGCCGGTTTCTCCCAGATCGAGGCGCAGGTCATGAAGGTCGGCATGGTAGCCGAAGCCACCTGCATCTCGAAGCCCTGGGTCGTCATTCCGATGGTGGTGACCGGGGTGCAGGACTTCATCGCAGCCGGGCAGTTTCGCGGCGGCGAGCAGTTGATCGATGTTCAGCAGATCGCCCGGCCCGGCACGATCCTGACATTTCTCGAGCCGCTCTATCCCGATGGGCTCGATGGCGTGACGCCAGGCAGCAGCTGCATCGCCAACGCCTATTCCAGCAATCACGATCGCATCGAGTCCAAAGAAACTGGATCCGTCAAAAAGGTCCTCCTTCATGCGGTGGATGCGGTCGGGCTTGTCCATGCCATGCTCCTGAGGATCCAGGCGCTGGTCTTGCCCATTCAAACACTGGTCTTCGCCGGACACTGATCCGGCAGCTCGCCCACCGATCGATCGTCGTCCCTCGCGCCCGCCATGCGCAGCTCGCGGCCAATGGCTCGCGCAGGCCATAGCAGCCGCACGAGATCCCCATAAAAATGGTGGCCGAATGCGTCGGGCAGGCGTAAGCTTCCGGCGCGCTTCTTAAAACTCTTACGGATTTCGGACCTGTACGTGGAGATGTTGGTCGGGGGAGGCCAAGTCCATGCAGCGGAGAAATTCTGGCAGGGCCTTTCTGAGTTCTGACGGGAGCGGCCCATCATCCAGAGATATTATGGAACAACTTGAACTGATCCTGGCAAGTCCGGAGTTCAAGGTATCCGACCGGATCAGGCGGTTTTTAAGTTATGTTACCAATGAAACACTTGCGGGCCGGGCCGAGCGTATCAAGGCCTATTCGATAGCGACCCAGGTCCTGGGCCGCGATTCACATTTCGATATTCAGAATGATCCCGTCGTGCGCATCGAAGCCGGGCGTCTCAGGCGCGCGATGGAGCGCTATTACTTTGTCGCGGGGCAGGCCGATCGCGTGCTCATCGAAATTCCGAAGGGCGGCTACGTTCCGCATTTCTCATGGCGGTCGCTCGATTCATCGACCGTGCACAGGCAGAGGCCGCAGCACACGGCCATAGCCGCCTCGGCCCGGCCGAAGCCGCGGACACCCTGGGCCTGGGCGCTGATCGGCGCCATGGCGCTGGTCGTCGTCGGCGGCGTCGGGACGGGGCAGGTCTGGCGCAGCGGTCGGGCGGACGGCCCGGTCCGTCCGGCCCTTGTCGTGGCGCCCTTCGCCAATCTCTCTCCTGGCTCCGAGGCCGGGCTGCTCGCTGCGGGCATCACCGAAGAGGTGCTCGTCCAGCTGGCGAGGTTCAAGGAATTGTCGGTCTATGTGCGGGAGTCGCCGGGCAAGACGACGTCCGCACTCCCCGCGCCGGAGGCCGGAGGCAGGCCGGGCAGGGAGTTCGTCCTTGAAGGCAGCATACGCACCTCTGACGGAAAGCTCCGGGTCTCCAGCCGCCTGCTTGATGGCGCCACGGCGGCGATCCTCTGGTCCCGGGTGTATGATGCGGACTTGCGCGTCAGCGACATCCTGGGTGTCCAATCCGATATCGCCGCCAAGGTCGCCACGGCCGTCGCACAACCCTATGGCATCGTGTTCGATACCTCGCAGGTGAAGGCGGAGGACGGCAGGCCAGAGAGCTTCGACGCCTATCAGTGCATGCTCCGGTTCTACCGGTACAGGCAAAGCCTGGGTCCGGACGAGCACATCGCGACGCGGCAATGCCTGGAACAGACGACTGCACGCTACCCCAGCTATTCGACGGGCTGGGCCATGCTGTCCTATCTCTATCTCGATGAGGACCGCTTCCGGCTGAATCGTCGGCCAGGACCGCCCGATGCGAGCTCCAGAGCCCGCAGCGCAGCACTGCGTGCGGTCGAGCTCGATCCGGAGAATGTGCGGGCTCAACAGGCTCTGATGACGATGCTGTTCTTCAACCAGGAGCCGGCCGAGGCACTGCGGATCGGGGAGCGGGCGCTGGCCCTCAACCCGAACGACATGGAACTGCTCGGGGAATATGGCAGCCGCCTGGCGCAGGCAGGTCAGTGGAAGCGCGGCTTTGATCTGCTCGATGAAGCGGTTGCAAGAAATCCGGTCCGATCGAGCTACTATGTCGGGATGCAGGCGCTCGCTGCCTATATGCTGAATGATGACCAGATGGCGCTCTCACTGATCCGGCGGGCGGACCTCGCCAGCTTCTCGCTCTATCATTTCGTGGCTGCACTCATCTATGCGCGCGCCGGCCTTGACGTAGAGGCCACCGCGAGCCGGTCGCAGTTTCTCAAGCTGCGCCCCGATTTCTTCGCCAATCTCGATGCGGAACTCGCCAAGCGCAATTTCAACGAAAAGGATCGCGCCGTCCTGATCGAAGGTGCCCGGCTCGCCGGTTTTCCGCTCCGGCAGCGTCTTACCCATGCGAATTAGGCCGTCGCGGCGAGCTATCCGACTGGAGCCCCGTCGGCGCAGCGCTCTGGGCATTGCGGGGCGGAGACRAGTAGCTGAAGACGATGGCGCTCCGCAAAATCCTGATCGAAAAGAAAGACAGCAGGGAAAGCTGGGATAGTGTTCTTCCGATCGAGGGCTCTTGATCTGTAAGCTGCGAGAATTCGCCGCAGATGGTGAAATCGAACATAGGCATATACTTCACTCAGGGCGACGAATAGATACGGCTCGCGCGGCAACCTGCGAGGTTCAATGCGCGGACCGAGCGTGGAGGCATTGACGATGAGCAAGCTGATCAACCGCGCAGTCTTGGTGGCAGGGACAGTCGTACTGGCCGCCTGGGTTCCTCTGCCCAGTCAGGGTTCGTGCAACAGCCCCAAGGGCTGCACGATGGATGCCATCTATGAAAGCTACGACATGATGCAAAGCGGCCAAATGCAGAGGGCAATGGACGAGGGACAGGCAAATATCGCGGCGTTTCATGCGTTGAAGGAGTGGGAGCTCAGGCAAAGCGAAGCGCCCGTCCACCACCACTCGTGATGACCGCTCGTATTCGCCATGGGATGACCCGTTCTCGCGCTGGTTTGCCAGCCACTTAACGCCTCACCGGGACCATTATCATAGCGATCCTGGATCTATGGCCCGGAGGCGGCGGCCTTCGACAAGAGCTGGAAGCCGGCGGATTTCGAAGAGGTCAAGCCATGACTTGCGGCGTCTGGATCTGGGCCTTGGCGAAACAGGATGAACTCAACCCCCTGCGGCAGCGCGAAGTGCTCGCCGCAGGGCAGGTGGGTTCCGTCGGGTTGGCTGTGAACAGCCAGTCACAATCGTTATCGATTTGTTAATTCTAGGTTGGTTGCACGGCAACGTGCGTGCTAGTCCCAAAAGAAAAATGCTGTCTTTTGGGGGCTTTCTGTGCCGATTCTATGTAATTCTCGGGTGCCCTCAGCGCCTGACGTTTCGTTTTCGCCTATGTTACCTTACGGCCTGAAGGCGATATCGAGGGGGCTGCGCTCAACCACGTCTGTCGCGAGTTTGCTGTCCGCCTGTATTATTGCAGGCGTCATGGCCCCCCGTGCGTCGGCCGCGGACATAACGATTGGCCCGGGCCTCTTGCCGGTATCGAGTGATGCCGATGTCGGTCCGTCTGGCGATGGGGTCATCTTCAACGGCGGCACGCTCCGGTTCGGCACGAGCTTCAACCTCTCGACGGGGCGGGCGCTTAGCCTTGATTCCGCCGGCGGCACCATTGACACCAACGGCTTCGACACGACGTTCGCCCGTGACATCACGGGGGTGGGCAGCCTGAACAAGACCGGCACCGGCACCCTCACCTTGAGCGGTATGAACACCTATACGGGCGCGACGAGTGTTGCGGCTGGCGGCACCCTTGCCCTGACAGGTCAGGGCCGGATCAACCAGTCGAGCGGCATCACCGTCGACGGTATCTTTGACGTGAGCGGGGCAGCCTCTGCGCAGGTCAAGGCCTTGAACGGCAGCGGCGAGGTCCAGCTCGGAACCGCGAGCCTTATGGTCAACAATGCCAGCGGCATCTTTTCCGGCGCCATCCGCGGCACCGGCGGAATCTCGATCAATGGCGGCACCCAGATCCTGACCGGCGCCAGTGATTTCTCCGGTGGCGCCGGGATCGCGAGTGGCGCCACCCTGCAGATCGGCAATAACGGCAATGCGGGGTCGATCACCAGCGACGTGACGAACTATGGCAGCCTGATCTTCAAACGATCCGATGACGTGACCTATGCCGGGAGCATCTCGGGCCCGGGCACGTTCTCGCATCTTGGGTCGAGCAAGCTCACGCTGACCGCGACGAACAGCACCCGAGGCGACGTCTTCATCGGAGTCGGCAGCACGTTGCAGCTGGGCAATGGCGGAACGACCGGCTGGATCGGCGGCACCGGCAACTTTGTCGGCTCGATCAGCAATGCGGGTGCATTGATCGTCAACCGATCGAACACCGTTTCGTATCGCGGCGTCATCTCCGGAAGCGGCAGGCTCACGCAGATGGGCAGCGGCACGCTGACCCTGGCCGGCACCAACACCTATACGGGCGCGACACTCGTGACCGGCGGCACGCTCGTCGTGAATGGTTCGATCGCATCCTCGTCGAGCGTGACCGTCTCGCCTGGCGCTACGCTGAGTGGCTCCGGCCAGATTCCCGCGATGATCGTCAATGGCACGCTCGCTCCCGGAAATTCGCCCGGCACGCTTACCGTCAACGGCAGCCTGACGCTGGCCGCCGGATCGAGCTATCTCGCCGAGGTACAGGGTGCGGTCTCGGATCGCGTCAACGTCACGGGCGCTGCAGCACTCGCCGGTACGCTCAGAATCGTGCCGCTTGGCGGCGCGTACACATTCTCCAGCCCCTACACGTTGCTCTCGGCCGCGGGCGGGCTCGGAGGAAGCCGCTTCGGCACCGAGGCAACATCCGGCACGTTCGGCGACGGCGTCACCACGGCCATCTCCTACACCAGCAACGACGTCCTCCTGACATTGACGCCAAAACCGCTGGTGCCGATCGTCACGCCGCCGGCAGCTCCCCCGGGAGGCCTGTCGCCGCGCATGTTTGGCGCCAGGATGTTCAGCGGCTTCTCGATTGCCAGCGCGATCGATCGGGCCGTCGCTGCCGGGGGCGATCCATCGCCGCTGTTTACGATCTACAACCTGCCGGCAGCCGAGATACCCGCTGCCGTGAACCAGCTTTCCGGCGAAGCCCATACGTCGGTGCCGGCCATGGCCAATGCCGCCGCGGACCAGTTCCTCCACGCCATGTTGAACCCGGCGAGCGCCGGGCGAAGCGGGGCCGGCCCTGGCGCCGCGACGTTCTCGGCGCTGGGCGGCAAGGGAAGCGACGAACCGGCTCGACCGGCCTTCCTCGACGCCCCCGCATACTCGGTCTGGGGGGCGGTGCTCGGCTCCGTAGGGCGCAATGACGGAGGAGCCCGGGACGGTTCGGCCAAGCGTGATGTCGACGACGTGCATCTCGCCGTCGGTGCCGACCTTCGCGTTGGCCCTGGCAGTACCGTCGGCTTCGCCGTGGCTGGCGGCAGCGCCCGCGCATCGCTCTCGGGCGGGCTCGGAAAGGCCGATGCAGACATTTTCCAGGCCGGCATCTACGGCATGACCAAGCTCGGACCGGTCAACCTGGCTGCTGCCCTGGCCTATGCGCGCCTGGAGAACGATGTGAACCGGGCCGTGCCGGCTCTCGGTGCATCCAGCCTTTCATCGTCCTATGGCAGCAACGCCTGGAGCGGGCGCCTGCAGGCCAGCGCCGCTCTGTTTGAGTGGTCCGGCGTCACGCTTTCACCGGTGGCAGCATTGCAGGCCATCCAGGTCCGCAGCCCCGCCCTGACCGAGGCGAGCTGGAATGGCGCCAACGCCGCCGCGTTGAACCTGGCTCGGCGGAGCGACGTGACCAGCCGAAGCGAGCTCGGAATGCAGCTTGATGTCGGTGGGGCTGTGAACGGCCTCCCGGTTGCCGGTTATCTCCGGGCTGGCTGGGCGCATTACTATCAGCGCGAAGCCGGATTGAGCGCCACGATCAGCGGTCTCGCGGGTTCAGGGTTTGCGATCGATGGCGCGCGCGCCCCCCGCAACAGTGCGCTCCTGGCGGCCGGGCTCGATCTGAAGATCACGCCAGCCGTAACCCTGGGCGCTCGCTTCGATGGTGAACTCGCAGCAAGTGCAAATCGCCTCGGCGGACAGGCTCTGGTCAAGGTGAGCTTCTAGGCTCCCGATCGGACGTCCGGGCGAGGCCCTCGCTCGGACCCGGTCGATAGAGAGCGCCTTGCGCGCCGCCTGATCTGCGGTCGACGTCGAGACGGAATTCGGCGGCGCGGAAGAGGCCGCTCGCGTTGGTCGCGGCCGGCCCAAGGGGAGGCCTGGTCTCAGGATCAACGCAAGAGCCATTGGCGTTGGGCCTGTCCGCGTTGCCGTGATCAGTCAGCCTGGCGCGGCGGAAACTCATGGAACCATTGGAGGGATTCAGCGATTATCTGAGCCGGACCCGCTAGGGGGGCCGCTTGCCTCATGCGAACCGCATGCGCGCCATGACATATGCTCCCCAGAATCCTGGCGCGGAAGACGCCAAGGGTTTTCCTGATGCGAGGGACCGCCTCGAACGCCAGATCGGGAGGGAACGATGATCCAGGTCGAATTGCTGCGCGCCCAGGCTGTCCTTGTACTCTCGCCGGACGGGCCGATTGAAAAGGCCGATTTTGAGCGGATCGCCCGGGAGGTCGATCCGTTCATCGCATCCCATGGCAGGCTCGCTGGAGTGATGATCTGCGCAAAGGCCTTTCCGGGCTGGGACAGCTTCGGCGCGCTCGTGTCCCATCTCCGCTTCGTCAGGGATCACCACCGCAAGATCGATCGCATCGCGGCGGTAACCGATAGCGAGTTGCTGAAGATCATGCCGCATATCGCCAAGCACTTCGTTTCAGCGGAGGTTCGGCAATTTCCCTTCGATGAAAGGGCGCAAGCCTTGGCGTGGCTGGAAGCCGCGCGCTGATTGCGACGGTCCGACGTAATGGACGGAGCAGGGCCGGTTCGTCGAGGGAGGACAATCAGCAGCCCAGGGCTGCGCCACGGCAGGCGGCTGCAACATCACATATGCGATGCAGGCCGCAGACGGATATCCTCTTCGAGCGAAAGCCGGCACTGCGGCTCAGCGGGCTCACCTTGCGGGGGGGCGCCCGAAAAACGCCTTACGATGCGTCCCCGGAGGGGCTATAACGATGCACCGGATATCTCGGGTATTCGCTGCCGATATACTTGAGGTTCCTGAGCCCTTGTATTCCCTCGTCTGGAACCGACCAAGCATACGTCGCCTGACGAGGCCACGGAGATCATGATGGTCATGCGCGCTGTCGGCGCTCGACCGGACAGAGGCGCGTTGATCAAGGCAATCCAGGCGGCTTTGGCCGCCGCACGGGGATCATCTGCCACCAGTGGAGCATGCCGATGTGGATTCTGATGTATGTCTTCTCCTACTCGGTCAACCCTGCCGCGACAAACGACAGGGCCGAATGGAGGCTCCGCCCGAGCGTGGTGTTCCAGGAATTCTCGACGGAAGAACGATGTCTGTCCGCCAAATCGAAGCTTGACGACAGTTTAAGGGAGGCCGGAGACAAGATTAGAAGTGGCCTGGAGGATTTGAAGAGCATCGGGAAGGCCAGCCCGGGGCAGATCATCATTGCCTATCATGTGGAGTGCCTTCCGAAATGATTTCGGATCCGATGCCGTGACCCGATTTTTCGGGGACGCTTGATCCAGCGAGTTCGGCCCGGAACGGACGTCGTATCGGCCCGCACTTGGAGACATCGGCCGGGGCTCTCCCGCCATGGCCGGCGCACCTGAGCGGACCGGCGATGAAGCGACGGATTCGCGTCGTTATTGCAACACGCGCCAGCCGTGTTTTGCTTCCAGCCACAACCTTTGCGTTCAGGCTGGCGGAGCGGACCGAGGCCATGCCATAGCCACGTGATCGACAGGGTGCTTAAGGGTTGGCCAGGTCAATGCGACGAGACGGTGATGCTCCCAAGCGGTTGTTGCACCGGCGCTGGATCAAGGTCTCCCTCATCGCAATGGCGGCATTGCTTGTTCTCGTCTTGCTGCCGCTCGGCCTCGTTCTTTATCCGACGCTCAAGCCCTATCCCAAGACGGATTTTCAGGCCGCCGCTTCCCAGGCCCAAAGGAATCGCCAGGATCTGGCGCATCTGCGGCGTCTGCCCGAGGTCGAGCGGAGCTTCACCAGCGAAACCCGCGCGGCGTATGGGCGAGCTCTCGATGCGATCGAGCAGCGGGCAGGTGAGCTCGACAAGGCGGGCATGGCGATGGCGACGGCGAAGGCCGTGGCCCTTGCCGATAACGGCCATACCAACATCGTCGGGATGGCAGGGGATCATGGTTTCAACGCCGCGCCCATTCGCCTGGGATGGTTTTCTGACGGATTGTTCGTGATCGCGGCCGCCGACAACCTGCGTCATCTTCTCGGAGGGCAGATCCTCGGCGCAAACGAGCGCCCGACCGAAGCGCTGGTGGAGGCGCTGCGCCCTTATGTCGGCGGCCCTACCAATCTGTCGAAGGAGTTCGTGCCGAATTTCCTGATCTCGCCTGAACTGCTCCATGCCGCCGGGCTCGCCGACACGGCAAGCAGCAGCACGTTCGACATCCGTACGGCGGATGGCAGCATGAGGCGGGCGAAGCTTGCTGCGCTGCCTGCCAGCCAGTCTCCGTTGAGTAGCAATTTTTGGCCGAAGCGCCATCTCAGCCCCGTTGCGCCAGTCACTGGCGCGGCCGAATGGCGGCACGTCCTCGACGGCGTTGCTCTGCCGCTCTATCTCTCGCGCCCTGAAGAGAACTATTGGCATGTTTATCCGGCGCAGGACCTGCTCTATGTCCAGATCAACCGGATGAGCGACAAGGGGCCGGTCTCCGCATCCCGGTATCTATCGGACATGCTCGACGAGGCGGGCAAGAAACCCATTCGAAACGCCGTCGTCGACCTGCGCTTCAACCGCGGCGGCGATTATGTCCTGACCGCGGACTTCTCGCGCCGCTTGCCTGAGCTTCTGCCGCCGGGTGGCAGGCTCTTCATTCTGACCAGCGCAAACACCTTCTCCGCGGCGATCAGCACCGCGGCACGGCTGAAATATTTCGCCGGCTCCCGCGCGCTCCTGATCGGAGAGGCGATGGGCGATCGGTCCCAGTTCTGGGGTGAGGGCGGAACCACCCTGTTGCCGAACACGAAACTGACGCTGCGCTATACGACGGCCTATCACGATTGGGAGAACGGCTGCAGCCTTTCGCAGATCATGACGTGCTTCCTGCTGAACTATGCCTATGCCGTGCCCGCAGGATCGCTCCAGCCGACGCTGACGGTTGCACCGACCTTCGCAGATTATGCCGCCGGCAAGGATCCCGTGATGTCGGAGGTCATGCGGCTGATCGCTACCGGCAAATAGGCGCGAGCGGCTCGGGCGCGATGGCGAGCCGGCCTCCTCTCCAGGGCTGCCGGCGTCAAGCCATTCGGCCCGGAGCGGTATCAGGGGGCCGCTGGCGCCTACTCGGAATAGTCGACGGGGGCTTCGGCGGGCGCAGCGTTGTAGAAGATGAACACGAGCGGTGTACCGGGTTCGGCTGTGGCGTCCGTGCGCCGGCCACAGACCTCGCCCGCCACATCGCAGATGTATTCCGCGACCACTTCGCCGAAAGCATTGCGCTGGATGGCGACCTTCTGCCCAATCTTGACCTTGTCCCTCAGCTTGACGAGAAGCTCGACGAAGCCGCCATGGGTTGAAAGAATGGTGTGCCCGCTATTGGCGAGGAACACGCCTGAATCGCGACCCGTGCGCCCGATCGGACCGGCAATGATGCCGTGATGCTTCAGCACATTCATCGTGCCCTCTGCGAAGAGCGGGATCAGGCTGTGGTCCAGAATGCGCGCAGCCCCGATCTCGGGCGTGAAGGCTGGGATGCCTGCGTCGATCAGGGCGTTCGCCAGCAGTGTGGGATAGGCGCGATTGTCGAAAATCTGGTCGATCGGATAGAGCTCGGCCATGGCCCTGACCTCGGGCAGGTCCATTCGGGCGAGATGGAACCCCGTGAGATCCATCCCGGTGGTCCCCGTGTGGAAGTCGATCGCGAAATCGGCATTCGGCCTGAACAGCCTGTTGAACAGCAAGCCGGCATGCCGGCTGGGCGCGCTGTCACCGTTCTCGTTTCCGGGCCATTCGCGATTGATGTCGATGAGATCTATGCCCCGTCCGGAATTGGGCCAGCGGCGCGCCATGCCCTCCAGCGCCGGACGGGACACATCGAGAACCGCCATGGCGCTGCCCGACATCGTGGCCGGATCGAGCTGGGCCATGACCGATTGGATCATGTGCATCGGGCTGATCTCGTCGCCGTGCACACCGCTGATGAGCGCGATGCGCTTGCCTGGCTTCGCTCCCTTGGCGACGATAACGGACACGTACCAGTGCTGCCCCGTCGGCATCTGCACGCCCTGGAAATAGAAAAGGTGCCTGCCGGGCGCGAGGTCCTCGAGGTCGAGTGCGCTGATCACTCTCTTCCCGCCGATCACGTCTCCGGTGAAGACCGTCCCGCGCGACGCGGCCTGGGCCGAGCGTGCCGCCGGCGCCGAAGCGGCCTGAACTCGTGCGGGGCCGGCATGGGCCGCGAGGGCAGCCGACGCGCCGACCGAGGCAATGGTTGCCCTCATGAAGTCACGGCGATCGAGGCTGTCTGTTTCGTCTGACATGGCGATCGGTCCTTATGTCGTACGCGATGGGGACGATCTGCTCCCGGCCCGGCGCCGACGCAAGATCCGGGTGAGACGCCGCCACCCGGGAGGCGAGCACGGTGCCGGGCAGGGCGGTCATGCTGCGAGCGTCGCTCGCGGTCCGGTCTTGGATTTCTCCCAGCAATCGGAACCACTTGCCGCAGGGGTGGCGAATTTACTTGTTTTGGGCGATGATGCGGCGGAACTTGGGCAGTGCTGCCGCAGTTGAAGCTGAGCAAACCTCGGAGGCGACAATGGGCATTCTCGAGCTATCGATCGTACTGGCATGTGCCTCGGCCATCGGATTCTACATCGCTGATGGGGCGGCATGAGGTAGGACCTCTCCGCCTTGATCTGACGCAGGCGCGCACACTCCGCTCCCGATGCCCTTGCTCCCGCGATCTCGCAGGGGTCCTCGGGAACGTCCTGGGATGCGCCTTGGCGCCGGGCTGGCCTGGGAGAGCGCTCAGCTGTCCGGATTGGGAAAAGGGCCAGGCTCTCCCAGCTGGCCGTGGCCCGCCTCGTTGTCCTGCCCCGTCTGGAGCGAGACGTTCAAGGCAATCAGCAGCGAGACCCTCCCTGTGAGCTCATTGAGCGCGTCGACCATCTCATCGACGATTTCGGCGCTGTGATCGAGACCACATTGCTTGAGGAACACGACGGCTTTGCGCGCACGAAGGATCAGGTCGTCATAGACAGGTTGCATAACGATCACCGCCGGCTGCGGGAGCCCCTGAGCATGATGCAGCCTGAGCGTGCGCGGGTAGAGACTTACGGCCGGTGTCTTCCAAGCCCTAAGACCCTAGACCCCTTGGGACATATCATGCGGCCCTGATGCCTTCCTCAAACTCCTCGGGAATGGCGCCATGGCGGGCGAGAACCTCAATCGAGCTGAGTTCGCTGGTCTCGTCATCGGCCACGACATGGATGACGGCGACGCCTTCCGCCCGCCCCGCGAGCCGCTCCGCATCGCGCAGGGCATGGTGCTTGGTCTTGGCGGGCGTCTTGTTGCCCGGCACCAGCCGTTTCCGGCGGGTGACGAATTCCTGGATGATGAAGGTGTCGACATTCATGGCGTGAATCTCCGCGGCCTTCGATTGTTCTAGTTATGTTCTCGAGCAAGTGCGAGTCAAAACCTCGGCGGCCATGCGTGTCTGCGATACGCTCACCTGGCCGTGATCGATGGAGTCTCGGAGGGCGCCCCTGCGGCGTGCGGCGAGAGCACGGCGAGCCCGTGCGTCGGCGAGGATGGAGTGTCCGGTGCCGGGCAGTTTTGAACCGGCGCCAGGATCATGCGTTTAGCCTCGACCTCAACAGAGTGCTGATCATGATCCGTACGACTTTCCATAGCCTGATTGCGCTGGCGCTGCTCTCGGGCGCCGCGTCCAGCCAGACTGCTCCGGCAGAAAATCCGTCCTCACCCGAGATCGTCGCCTGCAAGGCCACGGCGCTCCATACGATCTCGTCGCGGGAGCCAGAGATCAAGGACATCTATATCGACGAGGACGGGGCGACGATCGCCACCTCCGAAACCAAGGTGGGGGATACGCCGATCACACGCATCATCATGGGCGAAGCCTACTTGCGCACGGATCGCACGGACAAACCGCGGCGGTTCCTGTGCCTCATCGGGGAAAGGGGCAAGGTTCTGCTGACCTTCTTCACGCAGCGCTGACGACTTGGGGGCCGATCTTTCGAGGCCCCGCAGCGCAGGCATCTGGGCCATGGGGCCGGAGCCGGACACGCCGGGGACGACCGCTCATAGGCGCCGATTATGCCCGCTGCGCCGAATGGTGCAGCGGGCTCGTTCTCGTTCTGCAGCCGGAAAACGCGACGCGGCCATGGCGCAAGCGATGCGGGGGAAGGTCTCGAGGTGGATGAATACGCTCAGGCTGGGCGACGACGATCCGGCGGCAGCAGAACGTCACAGGGAAACGCTGTTCCGGACCCATCGCTTCACAAACCCCGGGAAGGTCCGCTCCGCGATCGCGCCGTCAGAACGTGCGTTCCTCCATCAGCTTCACTGAATCGGGAGCAGGCTTATAATGCCAAGTTGCTATGGAGGATGTTGTCGTGGGGGTAGACATCGTGCGGCTCGCCTGTTGTTCCATGCATCCCGCGAGCGGCAGTAAGACAAGAGCAGCCAGTGAAAGACGAAGTACATAGGTCATCACTACACCTCATCGTGAAAGGTGAGACGATATTGCCCCCTCAACCTCGGCAATAACCGCAATATACGACGCATTGTCGCAGCCAGAGATCACAGCGCAGTCGAGCGTCATCACGTCATCGCGACTGTCGCCGGGCGCTTATCTGATGGCAGAACGCCGTGGAAACGGAGCGCGCTCATCGCGCATCGGCCATCGGAACCTAATCGTTCGCGGCGCGTAGTACAGGACGAGTTAGTGACCCCAAACTTGGCCCGGCTCTCCTAAAGGGGGCCGGGTTTCTGTTGTCTGGATCGGAGCAGGCGAGGCACCGGCAGGCCTCGGCTCAGGGGCAAGCAGTCCAGGGGGCATCTGCGAGCCTCCGGTCAGGGGGCCAGGAGTGCGACCACAATCCAGGCCAATACTGCCAGGACAAGCCCTGCGATCAGAACCTTCAGGACCGGGCGGCCAAGGAAACCCTGCCGTGCTTCGACGGGCGTCTCCTGTGCGGGATGGGCGGCCGAGTGATCGTCGGGGCGCAGAGGAGAGATCGGGTCGCCGCCCCGTGTCGCCGATTGCCGTTCGGCCCTGCGTTCAGTCTCCGTTTCCATGGCGTTCTCCTCCGCACGGTTTCAAGCTCGCGGCTATCCGCGAATGACGGAACAACGGTGCCGCCGGACGTCAGGTTCCGCCGCGCGGCTGATCCGAACCACAGGAAACGGGTGGCTGCACCCCGCGGCCAATCGCTAATTCGCCTTGACGACACCGACAGGGGAGCGAGCTGTGGAACTGGAAGACAAGGCGATCATCATCACGGGTGCGAGCAGCGGAATCGGCGCTGCGGCGGCTCTATTGTTCGCAGCCGAAGGAGCCAAGCTGGTTCTCGGAGCCCGCCGTGGTGCCGAGATGGAAACCTTGGCTGCGCAGATCCGGAAGAACCATGGCCGGGCCGTGTGTCTGGCCGGCGACGTCAGGGATGAGGACTATGCCAGCGCGCTCGTCGCCCTGGCCCTCAAGGAATTCGGTCACCTCGACGGCGCCTTCAACAATGCCGGCATCGTCGGCGACATGATGCCGGTCGCCGAGATGGGGATGGCCAACTGGAACGATGTCATCGCGGTCAATCTGACGAGCGCGTTTCTGGCAGCGAAAGCCCAGATCCCGGCCATGAAGGAGAGCGGGCAGGGCTCGATCGTCTTCACATCCTCCTTCGTCGGCTTCAGCAATGGCGGGCTGCCGGGAATGGCGGCCTATGCCGCGTCCAAGGCGGGCATGATCGGCCTGATGCAGTCGCTGGCCTCCGAGCATGCCGCGGACGGCATCCGCGTCAATGCGCTCCTGCCGGGCGGCACCATCACGCCAAGCGGTGGCGAGGGACAGCCGGCCGTCCTGGATTTCGTCGCCAACCTGCACCCGATGAAGCGCATGGCGAGTTCAGAGGAGATCGCGCAGGCGGCCCTGTTCCTGTTGTCCGACAGGTCCAGCTTCGTGACGGGAAGCCCGATGCTCGTGGATGGCGGCATTTCCGTGCGGCTGGCCTGATACCGGCGCTGAAGCGAGCCGCCAGATCAGGATTGGCGGGCGACGATCGGAAGTACCTTCGATCGAGCGCCTCGCCATCTCCCGCGGGGACCGGGAGGAGCGACACGGTTTGGGAACGTATGGGTCTCGCTGGCGTTAGCTCGTCTATCGGCTTCATCAATGGCAGAGGCATGGCAATGCGAGAGCACACAACCCCGGCGGTCGAAAGTCTCCGGAAGGAGCAGAAGCAGCAGCGAAAGACCGAGCGTGAAAGCACGCCGGAACAGCAGCTCGACAAGGCGCTGAAGGATACGTTCCCCGCAAGCGACCCGGTCGCCGCGCAGAGCCCGGCCAAGCCTGGGGCGCCGGGGAAGAGGCGGCAGTAGGATGAACGTCGCCGGCTGGCTCCGCCCACGCGGAACCAGCCCAAAGGTCGCGTGAGCGGACATGAAGGGCGCTCGTCCTCTCGCGCGGCGAACATAATGTGCCGCGTTGGCAAGCCAACGCGCGGTGTCTCCGTCGAGCGCCGGAAGTGCACGGTCCGCGCTCGGCCGCGTAGCGTCGCCGACGCAGTGTTCAGCGCCGCGGCCGCTTGCTCCGCAATCGAGGCCGCCTCCGCCGGCCGCTGAATCCGTTCATCACAAGCAAGATCATCGAAATCAGCATGGTCAATCGCAGGCCCGGCGCATCATGCTCCAGATCCTGCTTGCGATCGGCGGCGGCCGTGTGACCAAAGGTCGGATCAATCGCGGCGCACCCGAGGCGATTATGGGAGCTCTCTATGCCTCCGCCGGCTACCAGATCGGCCTGAATGGCCGCTCGCATGCCTATGACGGCAGGCTGGGGATCAAAATCTGGTAAAGCAACCTGTACCCCGAAGGCCCGCAGAGATTCACGCAGCCATCGACATCACTGGTTCAGGCTTCCGAGCTCCATGCCGGGCTTGATGCCCGCAGCGATTCTCAATCTCGATCAAGGCGAAGAGTGGCAAAGCTAGACCCTTTACTGAGGCTCCTGCGCAGTCGTGGAGATTGCCCAATGACCGACCGCGCCGTAGCGGCAGTATCGGTGACATATTTCACACATATGGCCGGCTAATGGGCCACAAGCTTCCGGTCCGTCTTGCGTGCGTCCGGACCGGCTGTATGCCTGTAGCCTCGCACGGCTCCAACGGCACGCCCGATGCTCTTCAATTCTACCGAGTTCATCTTCGTCTTTCTTCCGCTTGCGGTGCTTCTGCACTTCGCATTGGCGCGCGTGAGCGCCGCGGCCGCGATCATCGGCACGACGCTGTCGTCGCTCGTCTTCTATGCATGGTGGAACCCGCCTTATGTGCTGTTGCCCGTGGCGTCGATCGTCGCGAATTTCTGGTTCGCACGGCTGATCGCAGCCGCGGAGAAGCCGGCGGCGAAGCGACTCCTGGTCTTCGGAATCGTCAGCAACATCCTCGTGCTATGCTATTGGAAATACGCTGATTTCCTTCTCTCGATCGTTCATTCCTACAAAGCCGCGCCCCCCGTCGTTCCGCTCGCCTTGTCGTTCACGACATTCGTGCAGATCGCCTTTCTGGTCGACGTCTACCGCCGCAAAGTTCCGCTTCATTTCAGCCGCTACGCGTTCTTTGTCGCCTTCTTCCCGCATCTGATCGCGGGACCCATCGTGCGCTGGAACAGCTTCGGCCGGCAGCTCGGCGATGATGCGCGCTTCCGGTTGGATTGGTCGAACGTTGCCCTTGGGCTGACGATTTTCATCATCGGCCTCGCCAAGAAGGTGCTGATCGCCGATTCGCTTTCGCCGCATGTCGGCACGGTCTTCGACGCTGCGGCGAGGGGCGACCCGGTTACCGCCATCGCCGCATGGGGCGGTGCCCTAGCCTTCTCGGCCCAGATCTACTTCGACTTTTCCGGCTATTCCGAGATGGCGATCGGCCTCGGGCTGTTGTTCAATTTCCGGCTGCCCGTGAATTTTGCCGCACCATTGCGCGCAACCAGCATCCTGGACTTCTGGCGGCGGTGGCACATCACGCTGTCGCAGTGGCTGCGGGACTATGTCTACGGGCCGCTGACCTTCGGCCGGCCGATGGGGTGGTGGCGCGCCATCGCAGTGATGATCACGATGACCCTGGCCGGTCTCTGGCACGGAGCCGGGTGGACGTTCGTGGTATGGGGCGCCTATCACGGCTGCCTTCTCACCATCAACACGATCTGGCAGCGGATCGTGCCCGAGCGGGATGAGCCGACACAGACTGGGCGGTTCGTCGGATGGGCGCTGACCTTTACGGCCTTCGTGGTGGGCTCTGTCCTGTTTCGCTCTGCGGATATCGAGACGTCGGGGCATCTCTTCGCCGCCATGGGAGGCATGGGTCAATCCCCGGTCGCGGAGGCGCTCACGCTCCAGCACGACTGGTGGGCGATACGCCAGGGCTGGATCTCTGAGGCCTTCATCCGCACCTGGCTCGGCAGCACCTGGTCGCTCACCGGGACTGCGCTGACCCTGCTGGCGCTGGCGATTGCCCTTCTCCTGCCGGACCCGATGGAGATCACCGGCTATCGCGAAGGCGATGCTCAGTCGAACTGGCGAAGACATGTCGGCGCGCTGGCCTGGCGCCCCTCGCTCATCGCCCTCGGCACGGCCTTCCTGCTCTTCGGCGAAGTGTTCTTCCGGCTCGGGCAGGTGAGCGAGTTCCTCTATTACCAATTCTGACGATCAGTCTGGGAGCGTAGCGTTTGATGGCAACGGACAAGGGCGAAGCCGAAATCACCGCGTGGTGCGTCGCGCATCTCGCCAAGGGGCTGCGACGTCCTGCGGAAAAGATCGATCCGCAGGCCAAGTTCACGCGCCTGGGCGTCGATTCCGCGATGGCGGTTTACCTGGTGGCCGAGCTCGAGGAATGGCTTGGGCGCGAACTCGCCCCTGAACTGGCCTTCGAATACCCCAGCATCGCAGCGCTTGCCCGTCACCTCGCGGGAGCGCAGGATTGAACCAGATTCCGACAATTCAGGAGAGCCCGGCGGTCCTCGAGGCCGGCTACAGCTCGATGGTCGAGCTGCTGCGTGCGCGCGCCGCGGAGCAGCCGAACGAGCGCGCCTATGCCTTCCTGTCGGATCGCGGCGGCGAGGAGGCATCGCTCACCTTCTCGGAGCTCGAGCGCCGCGCCCGTGCGCTTGCGGCGGAGCTGGTAGGGCGCGGTCTCTCCGGAGAGCGCGCGCTCCTGATGTTCCCGCCTGGGCTCGATTTCCTCGTCGCCTTCTTCGGCTGCCTGATTGCCGGCACGATCGCTGTACCGATGATGCCGCCACGGCGCCTGGGCGCGCGCAATTCGAGCGCCAGCATCGTCGCCGACTGCACGCCGCGTATCGCATTGACGAGTCCGGCACTGCAGGCGACACGCGGCGACCTCTCGGAGCGTCTCCAGGCCCCCACGCTCGATTTCATGGCCGTCGACGCCACGAAGGAGGCCCAGGCGCCGGCGGGAAGCATGTTCCCGGAGCCCGGCCTGCAGGACCTGGCTTTCCTGCAATATACCTCGGGCTCGACGTCGGATCCCAAGGGCGTGATGGTGAGCCATGGCAACCTTCTCGCCAATAGCGAGATGATCCGGCTCGTATACGGCAACACCCGCGCGACGACCTATGTGAGCTGGGTGCCGCTCTATCACGACATGGGGCTCATCCTGAACGTGCTGCAGACGCTCTATATCGGCTCGCTTTGCGTACTCATGGCCCCCGTCAGCTTTATGCAGCGCCCCCTGAACTGGCTGCGCGCGATCAGCGACTACCGCGCCGAGTTCGCGACGGCGCCGAACTTTGCCTTCGATCTCTGCGTCGATCGCTTCCGCCCCGACCAGATGGCGGGGATCGATCTGTCCCACTGGAAAATTGCGCTCAACGGCGCCGAGCCGGTGCGCGCGGAAACGATGGAGCGCTTCACCGAGACCTTCGCGCCCTATGGCTTCGCGCCGGACGCATGTTCGCCGGCCTACGGGCTCGCGGAGGCGACGCTTCTCGCCTCCGGCGGCGGACGGGGGCGGGGGCTCGTAAAACGTCGGATAAGCCGGGAGGCGCTGCAACGCCTTCGCGCGGCCGCGCCGACGAGCGAAGACGACGCGCAGTTCGTCGCAGGCTGCGGCAAGGCCCTCGTCGGCGAAAGGCTCGCGATCGTCGATCCGGAGACATGCCGACGCCTTCAAACCGGTCATGCCGGCGAGATCTGGATTTCCGGTCCGAATGTCACCCAGGGCTATTGGCAAAACGCCAAGGCCACCGCCGCGACCTTCTGGCCGCGGATCGAAGGGGAAGCGGCGGAGCGCTGGCTTCGTACCGGCGATCTCGGGTTCCTCGATGACACCGGCGAGCTCTTCATCACCGGGCGCATCAAGGACGTGATCATCATTCGCGGCATCAACCATTATCCGCAGGACCTCGAGGACACCGTTCAGGCGAGCCACCCGGCCTTGCGGAGGCATGGCGGCGCCGCCTTCTCGATCCTGGACGAGGATGGCGAGGGCCGTCTTGTCGTGGTGCAGGAAATCGAGCGGACGCAGATGCGCCACGTCTCCATCGATGACATCGAGGACACGATCCGCGAGGCGATCGCCACCGAGCACGAGCTTGCCATCCAGGATGTCGTACTGATCCGCCCCGGCAACCTGCCGAAGACGACGAGCGGCAAGATCCAGCGCGGCCTTGCCCGCAGCCTTTTCCTCGACGGACGCCTTGCCGAACTCCAGCCAGGTTTGCCCGATGCTCTGGCGTAAGAAGAAGCCGGTTTCCGCTGCGTCCGGGATGAACCCTCGGACCTATGCGCTGACGCTGATTCTGGGGGCTGCGGCACTCTTTATCAGTGTCGTCGTCGCGAATGTCGTGATCGATCCGCAGGGCGTGTTCGGCACAAACGTCCTTCCGCGTACGCCCAACCTCAAT
>NZ_JBFUIY010000050.1:0-29201 GCF_056401655.1 Allobosea sp. P4_E12
GCCCCTGGGTCGTCGGCGTCCTCGTCAACAATGTCTGGTCCTTCGCGGGCAAGAGCAACCGCAGCGCGGTCAACGCGATGACGCTGCAGCCCTTCGTGAACTACAATTTCCACGGCGGCTGGTACCTGACCTCGTCCCCGATCATCACCGCCGACTGGGAGGCCGGCCATGGCGACCGCTGGACGGTGCCGGTCGGCGGCGGCTTCGGACGGGTGTTCAAGATCGGCCATCAGCCGGTCAACGCGCAGCTCGCAGCCTATTACAACGTCGCAAAGCCCAGCGGCGGCGCCGACTGGCAGCTCAGGGCCCAGCTCCAGTTCCTGTTCCCGAAATAGCCCGGCGCCAGAAAGCCACGTCTCGCCTCCCGCCGCCGCCGGTTCGCGGCGGAGAAGTGAGTTCGCTCCGCTCTGCCGCGGGGCTCCGGATCGGACCCGCAACAGCGATGGGCCATGCACAGAACCCGGACATTGCGATAATGCCTCTGTCATCCACGACCACGAAGCGATACCGGACAAGCGGCGTCTCATTCGAATGAATGTCCTCCGCCGCCGCAGTTCGGGTTATCCCCGCAAACCTCTCACACTCCACTCCGGCCATGCCTCGCTACGCGCTCGCCATCTTCGATTTCGACGGAACGCTGGCCGATAGCTTTCCATGGTTCTGTTCGGTGCTGAACGAGACCGCCCGGCGATTTGGCTTTCGCGAGGTCCTGGAGCAGGAGAGGGACGATCTGCGTGCGCTTGGTAGCCGCGAGATTGTGGCCCATCTCGGTGTTCCCCTGTGGAAGATCCCCGCGATCGCCGCGCATATGCGCCAACTCAATGCGCAGAGCCAGGGCGAGGTTCGCCTCTTCGACGGTGTCGAACAGGCGCTCGCAAACCTCGCCCGTCACGGCATCAGGATCGCCGTCGTCAGCTCCAATGCGGAGGAGACGATCCGGCGAACACTGGGCCGGGCTGCGGAGCATGTCAGCGCCTTCGACTGCGGCGCCTCGCTCTGGGGAAAGAGCGCCAAGTTCAAGGCTGTTGCGAAGCGGCTGGGCGTCCCGCGGGAGCGCGCAATTGCGATCGGCGATGAGCTTCGCGACATCGAGGCCGCCCGCAAGGCCGGAATGGCCTGCGGGGCGGTGACCTTCGGCTACAACGCCCCTGCCGCCTTGCTCGCCCAATGGCCGGATCTGGTGTTCACGGATTTCGCCGATCTGCAGGCGCAGCTCACCAGCGCCTGAGGCTCATGCCTCCCGTGAGAGGCAGGTCAATCCAGGCGATTCAAAGTCGCAGAATTCGCTAGCAACGCCTTGGTTTTGCGCCCAAAAATCGCCTGACGCGGAAGCGTCGCCGGCGCCTTTCGCCTGGAGCCGAGAGGGCGTGCGCGCCGAACCGGCACGCACGCTGCATCCGGTTCCTACGAGGCCGCAAGGCCAAGCGCGACCAGCCGGCTCAGGCGCTCGGAGAACGCCTTGGCATCGGTGGGGCGCTCGCCGTCGAGCACGCGGGCTGTATCGAGCAGGAGGTTTGCGACATCGCTGCGCACGGCCTCGTTCTGCACGCCGGCCAGTCCCTGGATCATCGCGTGCCGCGGATTGACCTCGAGGATCGGCTTGCTTGCGCGCTCGATGCGCCCGCCCGCGGTCAAGAGCCGCTCGAACTGGCGATCCGGCCCGTCTTCCGCCGCGACCAGGCAGACCGCGCTGTCGGTCAGCCGGTCGGAGGCCCTGACATCGGCGACCTCACCCGCGAGAACCTCCTTCATCGCCGCGAGCAAGGCCTGCACCGCCTCGCTCGTCTCGGCGGAGGGCGGCGTCGCATCGTCGAGCAGGGGGATCAGGCTGAGATCGGCTGCGCCCTGCGTCACCGACTTGAACGGCTTGCCCTCGAATTCCGGCGCTCCCGAGACCCAGAAGCTGTCAACGGGGTCGCTGAGCAGCAGCACCTCGATGCCGCGCGCCCTAAAACCTTCGAGCTGCGGGGAGTTCGCGATCCGGTCTGCGTCGTCGCCGGCGATATAGTAGATCGCCGTCTGGTTCTCCCTGAGAGCTGCGACATAGTCCTTCAGGCTGCGTCGGCCGTCGCTTGCGGCTGTCGTCTTGAAGCGGGCGAGGCCGAGCAATTGGGCGCGACGCTCGAAATCCTCGTAGATCCCCTCCTTGATGACCGCGCCGAAATTCTCCCAGATCTTGGCGAAGCTATCGCCGTCCTGTTCGGCGAGCTTCGACAACTCGGAGAGGACGCGGCTGGTCACGCCCTTCTTGATCGCGCTCAGCAGCGGGCTGTCCTGGATCATCTCGCGCGAGACGTTCAGCGGCAGATCGGCGGTGTCGACGATGCCGCGCACGAAGCGCAGATAGCGCGGCAGGAACTCCGCCTCGTCGGTGATGAAGACGCGCTTCACATAGAGCTTGATGCGGCCCTTGCGATCGGCGTCGAACAGGTCGAACGGACGCCCGCCCGGCACGAAGAGCAGCGCGGTGTATTCATGGCGGCCCTCGGCCCGGAAATGGACCGTCGTGGCGGGCTCGTCATATTGCGCGGCGACGCTGCGATAGAAATCCGTGTAGTCCTGCGCGCTGATCTCGTTCTTGGGCTTGGCCCACAGCGCCGCGCCGTCGGCCAGCGTGGTTGCCTCCGCGCCCGGCTTCTCGATCAGCGAGATCGGCACCGGCACATGGCCGGATTGTTCCCTGACGATGCGCTCCAGCGTCCAGCGCTCCGCATAGGATTTGGCATCCTCCATCAGATGCAGCGTCACGCGCGTACCGCGCAGAGGGGCATCATCCAGCCCAACGGGGGCGACGGTGAACTCGCCCTTGCCGTCCGACGACCAGAGCCAGGCCTCGTCGCTGCGGGCGCGGCGGCTGACGACCTCGACCTTGTCGGCGACCATGAAGGCTGAGTAGAAACCGACGCCAAACTGGCCGATGAGCTGTGCGCCTTCCTTGCCCTCGGCGGTCGCGATGCGCTCCATGAAGCCGCGCGTGCCGGAGCGGGCGATGGTGCCGAGCGCCTCGATCATCTCGTTGCGGCTCATGCCGATGCCGTTATCGGCAATGACGAGCGTGCCGGCCTCGGGATCGGCCGCGATCGTGATCGCGAGCTTGAGGTCGTCGCCGAGAAGCTCCGGCCGGGCGATGGCCTCGTAGCGCAGCTTCTCGCTGGCGTCGGCGGCGTTGGAAATCAGCTCCCGCAGGAAGACGTCCCGGTCCGAATAGACCGAGTGCACCATCATATGGAGCAGGCGGGAGACATCGGCTTCGAAGCTTCGGCTTTCGGCGGTCTGGGTTGTCATGGCTGCATGCTGTCTGGCTGGGGAACGCGGCCCATCAGATGGCTGGAATAGCCGGATCTTGCAAGACGGGGCAGGGGCCATCGACGTCAGGGGCGCCGGGCTCTCACTGACCCCTGGCCCGAAGTCGAGCCTGGCTCACGGGCAAGGACAGAGCTTCAGCAGCCGCCCGGGAGCGGCCGCTGAAGGTATTATTCGTCTGGATCAGACCAGATCGAAGCGATCGAGGTTCGTCACCTTGGTCCAGGCCGCAACGAAGTCCTTCACGAACTTCGCCTGCGCGTCCGAGCTGGCATAGACCTCCGCCAGCGCACGCAGCACCGAGTTCGACCCGAACACGAGATCGACGCGGGTGCCGGTCCATTTCGGCGCGCCGCTCTTGCGGTCGGTGCCCTCGAACACGTCCTTGGAGTCAGGCTTCGCCTTCCACTGCGTGCCCATGTCCAGCAGGTTGACGAAGAAGTCGKTCGTCAGCRYGCCSGGACGGTCGGTSAGGACGCCGTGGCTCGTGCCATCGACATTGATGTTGATCGCGCGCAGTCCACCGACCAGCACGGTCATCTCGGGTGCGGTCAGCGTCAGCAGCTGCGCCTTGTCGATCAGGGCCACCTCGGCCGGCACCTTGAGCGCCGCCTTCTGGTAGTTGCGGAAGCCGTCCGCCTGCGGCTCCATGACGTTGAAGGCATGGATGTCCGTCTGCCCCTGCGAGGCATCGGTGCGGCCCGGAGCGAACGGGACGGTGACATTCTGGCCGGCAGCCTTCGCCGCCTGCTCGACGCCGGCATTGCCCGCCAGCACGATCAGGTCGGCCAGCGAGACCTCCTTGCCGCCGGTCGCGGCCAGGTTGAACTCCGACTGGATGCCCTTGAGGACCTTGAGCACATTGGCGAGCTGCAGGGGCTGGTTGACCTCCCAGTCCTTCTGCGGCGCGAGGCGAACGCGCGCGCCGTTGGCGCCGCCGCGCTTGTCGCCGCCGCGGAAGGTGGAGGCCGAGGCCCAGGCGGTGCCGACGAGCTCGGAGACGCTCAGGCCCGAGGCCAGGACCTTGGCCTTCAGCGCAGCCGCATCCTCGTCATTGATCAGGGGATGCTCGACGGCCGGCACCGGATCCTGCCAGGTCAGCTCTTCCCGGGGCACTTCCGGTCCGAGATAGCGCGAACGCGGGCCGAGATCGCGATGGGTCAGCTTGAACCAGGCCCGGGCGAAGGCCTCCGCGAAGGCCTGCGGATTCTGCAGGAAGCGGCGCGATATCTTCTCGTAAGCGGGGTCCACGCGCAGCGACAGGTCGGTCGTCAGCATGGTCGGTTTGCGCTTCTTCGACGGATCATGGGCGTCGGGGATGACGTCCTCCGCGTCCTTCGCCTCCCATTGGATGGCGCCGCCGGGGCTGCGGGTCTGCACCCATTCGTATTTGAACAGGTTCTCGAAGAAGTGGTTGCTCCACTGCGCCGGCGTCTGCGTCCAGGTGACCTCGATGCCGCTGCCGACGGCATCCGCGCCAAAGCCGCTGCCATAATTGCTGGCCCAGCCCAGGCCCTGCGCCTCGAGGCCTGCGCCTTCGGGTTCCGGTCCCTTGTGGGATTCGGGCGCTGCGCCATGGGTCTTGCCGAAGGTATGGCCGCCGCCGATCAGCGCGACGGTCTCCTCGTCGTTCATCGCCATGCGGGCGAAGGTCTCACGGATGAAATGGGCCGCCGAGAGCGGGTCGCCATTGGCGCCGGGGCCTTCCGGGTTGACGTAGATCAGGCCCATTTCGGTGGCGCTGAGCGGAGCGTCGAACGCATCGAGCGGGCGATGCGTCAGCCAGGCGGTCTCGGCACCCCAGTTGACGTCGAGATCCGGCTCCCAGGTATCGGCGCGGCCGGCGGCGAAGCCGAAGGTGCGGAAGCCCATGGTCTCCAGCGCGACATTGCCGGTGAGGATCATCAGGTCGGCCCAGGAGATCCGCTGGCCGTATTTCTGCTTGATCGGCCAGAGCAGGCGGCGCGACTTGTCGATATTGACGTTGTCCGGCCAGCTGTTGAGCGGGGCGAAGCGCTGCTGGCCGCGGCCACCGCCGCCACGGCCGTCACTCAGGCGATAGGTGCCGGCGGCGTGCCAGGACATGCGGACGAATTGCGGGCCGTAATGGCCGAAATCGGCCGGCCACCAGTCCTGCGAGTCGGTCATCAGCTTGCGCAGATCGTTCTTCAGCTCTTCATAGTCGAGCTTGCTGAATTCCTGCCGGTAATCGAAGGCCTGGTCCAGCGGATCGGACTTGGACGAGTGCTGGTTCAGCAGGTCGACGCGCAGTTGGTTGGGCCACCAGTCGCGGCTCTGGGTGCCGCTGGTCCCGTGAGCGACCGGGCATTTCCCGGCTCCCCCCTCAGTCTTCGCATTCATGATTCTCTCCAATTCACGTTACGCTGATTGCGCGTTTCTCGATCACAGGCGGGTCGGTGCCGGGGCAGGCGATCCGCTTTCATGGCCTGCCTGGCAGGCCTGCCAGCCGGGCGGCTGGAAACAGGGACATCGACGGGTGCCGGCGGCTGGACTCGGCCAGGTCGGCCACGAGCGGAACGCCACCGGTCTTGATCATGCGGGGCGGTCTCGGCATTGCCTGCTCCTCATCGTCGCAAGGAGCCTCTTAGCAAAAGGGTTTCATTATATTAATTCCGATTTTCTGATTGCGTCGATAAGCTAAGATTATGACGAACCTGACACTGAAACAGCTGCGTTATTTCGAGGCGCTGGCCCGCCAGCGCCACTTCGGACGCGCGGCGGAGAGTTGCGCCATCTCCCAGCCGGCCCTGTCGATGCAGATCAAGGCCTTTGAGGAGGAACTCGGCGCCAAACTCTTCGAAAGGGACCGGCGCCAGGTCCGGCTGACGAGTTTCGGCGAAGAGATCGCGCTGCGCACCAAGGACATCCTGCGCTCGGTCGACGAGCTGGAGGACTATGCGCGCAGCTCGCGCGGCGGGCTCGTCGCCAGGCTGCGCATCGGTGTGATTCCCACGGTCGCGCCCTATCTGCTGCCCGGCCTGATCGCCGACCTGACCGGCCTCCATGACGGGCTGGACCTCCATGTCCGCGAGACGCTGACGCCGAAACTCGTGCAGGAGCTGAATGAAGGCCGGCTCGACATGGCGGTCGTGGCGCTGCCGGTTTCCGAGCCTTCGCTGACCGAGGCCGCGCTCTTCACGGAAAGCTTCGTCCTCGTCCGGTCACGCGAGGACGAGGGGAAGCCAGCCCCCAATCGCGAGGATCTCCACGAAATGCGGTTGCTGTTGCTGGAGGAGGGGCATTGCTTTCGCGAGCAGGCCCTCTCGTTCTGCAACAAGAACCCGCGCACCATGCACCCGCGCGACCTGCTGGATGCAAGCTCGCTCTCGACCCTGGTGCAGATGGTCGATGCCGGCATGGGCGTGACCCTGATTCCGGAGATGGCAGTCGCGGTCGAGACACGCTCGGCCTCGGTCTGCGTCACGCGCTTCAAGGACCCCCAGCCATCGCGCACGATCGGCATGGTCTGGCGCAAGACGAGCCCGCTCGCCAAGCAGTTTGCACAGATTGCCGAGGCCGTGCGCCTCTCGGCCGCAGCCCGCCGGGCCTAGGCGCGAGCAACCTCAAGCCCGAAAGCGCGCCGCGCCGTCGCCGCAAGGCGTGACGCATGCCAAACTTGAATCGACTTCCCAAAACGTTTTGGATCGGGTTATCCTGAACGTGAGGCGCCGATCGTCCAACCATTGAGATGCCGATGAGCTCGTTGCGCGCGCTGGCGCAAACGCTGGGATTGTCGATCACCACCGTCTCGCGGGCGCTCGACGGCTATGACGATGTTGCGCTCGCCACGCGAGACCGCGTGCGGGCAGCGGCGGAGGCGGCCGGTTACCGGCCCAATTCCGCAGCCCGGCGGTTGCGTCGCGGGCTGACCGAGATCGTCACGATGGTGCTTCCGGCCGGGCCGGGCCATTTCAACGAGCCGCTCTATCTAGAGCTGCTGGGCTCGATCGGCGAACGGCTGGCGGAGCAGGGCTATGATCTGACCTTGATCGCCGCGCTGCCCGGCCCCGACGAGCTCAAGACCTATCGCCGCCTTGTCGACGGCCGCCGCACCGACGCCATCATCGTCGTCCGCACCCGCCGCGAGGATGCTCGCCTGCGCTACCTCACAGATGCCGGCTTTCCCTTCGTCGCGATGGGGCGTAGCGATTTTCCAGAGCCCTATGCCTTTGTCGACGGGGATGGCGAGGCCGCGTTCCACGATGCCGTGCTGCGCCTGGCCGCCCTCGGCCACCGCCGGATCGGCCATCTTGCGGCGCCCTCGGCCTTCACCTTCGCGCATCTGCGCCGGAGCGGCTTCGCGCTGGCCCTTCGCCAGGCTGGCATTTTCGGCGCGATCATCGAGGGCAGCGCCGACGAGGCCGGCGGCTATCGTGCGGCGGGGCTGCTTCTGGCGCAGCCGGCGCAGCCCACCGCGCTGCTCTGCGCGACCGACAGCATGGCGCTGGGCGCGATGCGCGCCATCCGCGAGCGCGGTCTCGTCGTCGGGCGCGACATCGCGATCATCGGCCATGACAACATTCCCGCCTCCGCCTTCTCGGACCCCGCGCTCGCGACGATGGAGCTGCCGATCGCCGCGACCGGCCGCCGCCTCGCGGAGATGGCGCTGGCGCGCATCGGCGGAGCCGATCCCCGCGACCTGACCGAGATCAATTCGGTCGAGTTCATTGCACGCGCCTCGCTGGGGGAGGCGCGTCGCTGATCCGATCACGGAAACGGCCAGGCGCTCGCAACCGGCCCTTTTCCCCCGCAAACCAGAACAAGCGAGGCAGGGAGGACGATAGGAAGACGCTCAACCATCTGGCATGCGCCGCCGTCGCGGCGGGGGCCATGCTTGTTGCACCCGTTGCGAAGGCGCAGGACCTCGTCTTCCTCTCGACGCAGCTGCGCCCGATCGACGAGGCGCAGAAGGTGCGCGAGGTCCTGCTCAAGGGCGCGCCGAAAACCACCTATGTGGTCGAGGAGCCGCCGCAATTTGCCGTGCGCATGAAAGCGGAACAGGCCGCAGGCAAGCGCACGATCAGCCTGATGGGCGCACTGCATGGCGAATTGCAGCCGCTCGTGCCGGCAGGCTCGCTCGACGCGGTCGACGATATCGCGGCGAAACTCGGCGCGAGCGGCATTCCAGCCGGACTGATGGAACTCGGCAAGCTCGGCACGCCCAATCAGCAATACATCCCCTGGATGCAGGCGACCTATGTCCTCGTCATCAAGAAGGCGGCGCTGCCCTTCCTGCCGGCTGGCGCCGATGTCAACGCGCTGACCTATGAGCAGCTCGCCGCCTGGGGCAAGGCGATCCAGGAGAAGACCGGCCAGCGCCGCATCGGCTTCCCGGCCGGGCCGAAGGGCCTGTTCGCCCGCTTCGTGCAGGGCAATCTCGTGCCCTCCTATACCGGCTCGATGGTGACCGAGTTCCGCTCGGCCGCGGCCGAGAAGGGCTGGGCCGATTTCAAGGCGCTCTGGGCGACGGTGAACCCCAACGCCAACAACTATAATTTCATGCAGGAGCCGCTGATGGCCGGCGAGATCTGGATCGCCTGGGACCATATCGCCCGCGTCAAGGACGCCCTGACTGCCGAGCCTGACCAGTATCTCGTCGTGGCGCCTCCAGCCGGCGCCAAGGGGCGCGCCTATATGCCCGTCATTGCCGGGCTCTCCATCGCCAAGGATGCGCCGAACCGGGCCCAGGCCGCAGCCGTGATCGAGCATCTGTTGAAGCCTGCGACACAGCTTGCCGCGGCGCAGGAGGTCGGCTTCTTCCCGGTCGTGGATGCGCCCCTGCCGCCCGACTTGCCGGCCGGCGTCAAGCTGCTCGCCGACGGCGTGGCGAAGACGCAGGGCGCGAAGGACGCGATCGTCGCCCTCCTGCCGATCGGCCTCGGCGACAAGGGCGGCGAGTTCAACAAGGTCTATTTCGACACGTTCCAGCGCATCGTGCTGCGCAACGAGCCGATCCGCGCGGTTCTCGACGCCCAGGCCGAGATCCTGCGCAGCCTGATGGTCCAGACCGCTGCGCCCTGCTGGGCGCCCGACAAGCCGAGCCAGGGCGCCTGCCCGGTCACCTGAGCTCAGGACGAGCTGCGCTCCGGTCCCCGACCGAAGCGCAGCCTCCGGGAGCGCCTTGCAGAGGCCTTCGACCATGCTCCAGCCGCGCTGGCTGCCCTATCTGCTGATCGCGCCCTCGGTCGCCTTTCTTGCAGCCTTCTTCCTGGTACCGCTCGGCCAGACCATCCTGCTCTCCTTCGATGGCGGGCAGGGGTTTTCGCTCGCCAACTATGCCCGCATGGCGGGGGACCTCAATTTTCCGACCGCGCTGCGCAACACCTTCGCCCTCGTCGCGGTGGTGATCCCGCTGCAGGTGGCGCTCGCGCTCGTCATGGGGCTGATGCTGCAGAGGATGACGCGCGGGCGCGAGCTCGTGCTCTGGATCTGGACGATCCCGCTCGGCGTCTCGGATCTTGCAGCCGGCCTTGTCTGGCTCGCGATCCTGCAGGATTCCGGCTATCTCAACACACTGCTGTTCCAGATCGGCGTGATCAGCGGCCCGACCGCCTATCTCAACAGCGAGACGCCGGTCGCGCTGTTCTTCGCCGTCGTCCTGGCCGAAATCTGGCGTGCGACCGCGATCGTCCTGATCATTCTCGTCGCCGGCATCCAGCTCATCCCGAAGGAATTCGGCGAGGCCGCCGACATCTTCGGCGCCACCCCCTGGACCAAGTTCCGCAAGATCACCCTGCCGCTGCTGAAGCCCAGCCTGCAATCGGCGCTGATCCTGCGCACGGTCCTGGCCTTCGAGGTCTTTGCGGTGGTCTATGCGCTCGGCGGGCGCAATTTCCCGATCATCGTCGGCGAAGCCTATACCTGGCAGAACGAGAACCAGAATTACGGCGTCGCGGCCGCCTATGCCGTGCTCGTGATGGTGATCTCGCTCGCGGCGACGATCATCTATTTGAAGGCGCTGCGCGTCGATCCGGAGACGCAAGCATGAGCGCGCCCCGCAAATGGCTTTATGTCACGGGCGTGCTGGCGCTCTGCGCCTGGGTGCTGGTGCCGATCTACCTGATCGGGCTCGGCGCCATGGGCGGGCGGCTTGCCGTGTTCAAATGGCCGAAATCCTTCGCCCCCGGCGAGGCCGGCTTCGCGGCGCTCGCCACCTTCCTCAGGATCGAAGGCGTCTGGAACGCGGCCCTGAATTCGCTGATCGCCGCATCGCTGACCATGCTGTTCTCGATCCTGCTCGGCGCACCCGCGGGCTATGCCCTGGCGCGCTTCGCCTTCCGGGGACAGAGCGCCTTTCGCCTGCTGGTGCTGCTGACGCGCGCCTTTCCGCTGGCGATCCTTGCCCTGCCGCTGACCGTCATCTTCATCCGGGTCGGGCTCTACGACACGCCCTTCGGCGTCTCGCTGATCCACACGGCGCTGGCGCTGCCCTTCGCCGCGCTCGTGACTTCGTCGCTCTTCATGGGCATTCCCCGCGAATACGAGGAGGCGGCCTGGGTCTTCGGCTGTACGCGCTGGCAGGCCTTCCGCAAGGTGGTGCTGCCGCTGGCGCTGCCCGGCATCGCAGCTGCGGCGATCTTCGCCTTCGTCATCTCCTGGAACGAGGTTTTTGCCGCCTCGGTTCTGACCGTGCGCGAGCGCACGCTCACCGCCTATCTGCTGACGGTCCTCTCCGAGTCGCCGCTGCATTACCGCTTCGCCGGCGGCTTCATTCTCATCATTCCCTCGGTGCTCTTCATCTTCGCGGTCAGGAAATACCTGTTCGCGATGTGGGGCGTCTCGAGCAAATAGGGAGGAGACCGTTGGCCGGGATCCTGATCGATAAGGTCGCCAAGCAGTTCGGCAATGCGGTTGCCCTGCAGGAGATTTCGCTCACCGTCGAGGATGGCGAATTCGTCGCGCTGCTCGGCCCCTCCGGCTGCGGCAAGACCACGCTGCTGCGCATCATCGCCGGGCTGGAGGTGCAGAGCGCCGGCAAGGTCATGATCGGCGAACGCGACGTCTCCTCTCTGAAGCCGGCCCAGCGCGGCCTTGCCATGGTGTTCCAGAACTATGCCGTCTTCCCGCATATGACGGTGTTCGAGAATGTCGCCTTCGGTCTGCGCATGAAGGGCGCCGACCAGGCGCGTGTCGAGGCGAAGGTGCGCAAGGCGGCCGAGCTGCTGCATATCGAGCAGTATCTGGAGCGCTTTCCGGCCAAGCTCTCGGGCGGACAGCGCCAGCGCGTCGCGGTGGCGCGTGCGCTCGCGGTCGAGCCGGCCGTGCTCCTGATGGACGAGCCGCTCTCCAATCTCGACGCGCTGCTCAGGCTGGAGATGCGGGCGGAGCTGCGCAGCGTCCTGCGCGAGGCCGGAACGACCACGATCTACGTCACGCATGACCAGACCGAGGCCATGGGCCTGGCCGATCGGATCGCGGTGATGCATGGCGGCCATATCGTGCAGATCGGCACGCCGACCGAGGTCTATTCGCGGCCCGCGACCCGCTTCGTCGGTGGCTTCGTCGGCTCGCCGCCGATGAATTTCGTCAACACGGTCGCGACCTCCGGCCAGGCCCGGCTCGGCGGGCTGACATTGGCATCGCCGGCCGACGGGCCGATCGTCCTCGGCTTCCGCGGCGAGGATGCGAAGCTGACCGAGACCGCCGGCGGCGTGCCCTTCACCGTGCGGGTCGCGGAGCCGATGGGTTCGCATCTCCTGCTCACCGGCAGGATCGGCGATGATCTTGCCCGTGTCGTCGCGCCGCCTGCTGCCCGGATCGCAGCGGGCGAAACGCTCGGCCTGGCGCTCGACCCTACCCGCATTGTCTGGATCGACCCGGAAACGGGCCGCACTCATCCCGGAGCCTGAGCCATGCTGTCGACCACACCTCCTTCGGACCGCGATGAGGCCGCGCGCGCCGTGCTGCGCCGCAATGACCGTGGCGGGTTCACCGTCCCCAATGGCCGCGTCTACCCGTTCCAGTGGAACTGGGATTCGGCCTTCGTCGCGCTCGGCTTCGCCACCTTCGATCTCGACCGCGCCTGGCGCGAGCTGGAAACCCTGTTCGAGGGTCAGTGGGACGATGGCATGGTGCCGCATATCGTGTTCCGCGCCCCGGCAGACGGCTACTATCCCGGCCCCGAGGCCTGGGGCATCCAGCGCCAGCCGCTGACGTCGGGAATCTCGCAACCCCCCGTCGCGGCGACTGCGGCGCGGGTGCTGCACGGGCTGTCCGGCCGCGATGCCTCGCGGATCCGGGCTCTCGTCCCCAAACTCTTCGCCTCGCATCGCTGGTGGCACGAGACCCGCGACCCGGACGGCACCGGGCTCGTCACCATGGTCCACCCCTGGGAATCGGGGCGGGACAATTCGCCGGACTGGGACGAGCCGCTCGCCAATGTCGTGCCGCAGGTCGATGTCGCGCATCTGCGCAAGGATCTCGGCCATGTCGATGCGGCCCACCGCCCGACGCATGATTTCTACAACCGGGTCATGACCCTGGTCGAGGAAGCCAAGACCCTGCGCTGGGACGGGGTGGCCGTCGCGCGCGGGCTCTCCTTCCGGGTCTGCGATCTCGGCATCCAGTCGATCCTGCTGCGCGCCGATCGCGATCTTCTGAAGCTGGCGGAAGAGCTGGGCCTCACCACCGAGGCGGCTGCCCTGCAAGGCTGGATCGCACGCAGCGAGACGGCGATGTCGCGGCTCAAGGGGCCCGACGGGTTGTATCGGTCGCTCGACCTGCGCAGCGGGCGTCTGAGCGAGGCCGTCACCTGCGCCGCCTATCTCCCGCTCTACGCGCGCATGGCGAGCCAGGAGGATGCGCTCGCGCTCAAGCGCCATCTCGCGGCAAGCCGGGCCGCAGCCGGCTTCTCCGTCGCCAGCAGCGATCCGCGCGATCGGCGTTTCGATGCGACGCGCTATTGGCGCGGCCCGGTCTGGCTGATGATGAACCGGATGATCGCCGACGGCTTTTCTGCCTATTGCCTGACCGAGGAGGCCGGCCTGCTCCGGCGCGACAGCGGCGATCTCGTCCGGCAGAACGGGTTCTGGGAGTATTTCGACCCGCGCGACGGCACAGGATGCGGCGGCCCGGACTTCTCCTGGACCGCTGCCATGTGGCTCAGCTGGGCCGGATCGCAGGACGATCGTCAGGCCTTGACCGCGCTCTGAGCCGGGCCCGGGCGTGAGCCCTTTCGATGCGTGCAAACGCAAAATGCTGGACTATCTGATCGGATACGAGTTCCGGTCGGATGATCCAGCATGGCTGAGCCCCCAGGGAGGGGGCGGGGCGGCCGTCAGGCCGCTTTCTTCGTCTTCTTCTCTGCGTCGAACGGGATCTCGATATCGACGGCGAGCGTCGAGACCTTGGCGCCGCGCTCCATCTTGACGCTGACCCGGTCGTCATCGATCTGCATATGCTTCGAGATCGCACGCAGGATTTCGTCGCGCAGCTTGGTGACGAGGTCGGAATCCCCGACCGAGGCGCGCTCATGGGCGAGCAGCACCTGCAGGCGCTCGCGGGCGGCGGGGGCCGACGACTGGGAGCGGGTGAAAATACGAAGGAAGTTCATGCCGCTTTCCTTCCGAAAATCTTGCCGAAGAAGCCCTTCTTTTCACCAGGAATAGTTACCGGCAGGTTTTCGCCCTTGAGGCGGCGCGCAGCCTCGAAATAGGCGATCGCCGGCGCGCTGCGGCCATCGGCCAGGGTGACCGGCGAGCCGACATTGGAGGCGCGCAGCACGTCCATGCTTTCGGGGATGATGCCGAGCAGCGGGATCGACAGGATTTCGAGGACGTCGTCGACCTTCAGCATGTCGCCGCGCTCGGCCCGGATCGGGTCGTAGCGGGTCAGCAGCAGGTGTTTCTCCATCCGCTCGCCTTGCTCGGCCTTGAGCGTCTTGGAATCGAGCAGCCCGATGATCCGGTCGGAATCGCGCACCGAGGAGACTTCCGGATTGGTCACCACGATCGCGACATCGGCATGGCGCATGGCGAGCGTCGCGCCGCGCTCGATGCCGGCCGGGCTGTCGCAGATGACCCAGTCGAAGGCCGATTTCAGGGCGGCAATCACCTTCTCGACGCCTTCAGGCGTGAGATTGTCCTTGTCGCGGGTCTGCGAGGCCGGCAGCAGGTAGAGCGACTCCAGCCGCTTGTCGCGGATCAGCGCCTGCGTCAGCTTCGCTTCGCCCTGGATGACGTTGACGATGTCATAGACCACGCGTCGTTCCGCACCCATGACGAGGTCGAGATTGCGCAGCCCGACGTCGAAATCGACGACCACGACCTTGTCGCCATTATGCGCAAGCGCTGCCCCCAATGCGGCGGACGATGTCGTCTTGCCGACGCCGCCCTTGCCCGATGTGACTACGATGACCTTGCCCATTGCACTCTCCCGCTTTCTGTGGATACGCCGTCGTTTCAGGCGAGTGATCCAACTTTGAATGTTTCGCCTTCGAGCCAGATCTGGACGGCCTTGCCGCGCATGTCGGGTCCGAGGTCCTCGGCCGTCTTGTAGAAACCGTCGATCGCGAGAAGCTCCGCCTCGAGCTTGCGGCAGAAGATGCGCGCAGAGGCATTGCCCATCGCCCCGGCGATCGCCCGGCCCCTGAGCGTGCCGTAGACATGGATCGAGCCGCCGGCGACGATCTCGGCGCCCGATGCGACCGAGCCGATGACGGTGACGTCGCCTTCGGTGAAGATCAGCGACTGCCCCGAGCGCACCGGCTCGGTCACGATGATCGACGGCGTCGCCTTGACCGGCTGCGGGGCAGGGGCGGGAGGCTGCACGCCCTCGGCGACCTCGGCCTGCGGCGCCTGTTCGGCGGTCGGGGCTTCGATATCCGAGGCCGCGCGCCCGCCCGACATCGCCGGCGGCAGGTCCGCGCCAAGCAGCGAGGGTGGTGCGCCCTCGATGCCCATGATCCGCACATTGCGCTTGCCGAGCTGGCCGACGAGGTCGCGCAGCTGCGGCCGGTCGATATTCAGGCCCTCGACATCGACCACCACCGGCCGCCGCAGGAAAAATCCGGCAGACAGACCAGCCAATTCGTCGAGCCGCGTCAGCCAATCCTCGAAGGGAAGCTCCGGGGTCAGCGTGAGAGCAAGATAGGAGCGCCCCTTGAGGCGGATCGGCCTAGGTTGAGTTAACACGTCAGTCATCTTGGTAAATTTTCAGTTGCCATGATCTAGGAATGGAATGGTTAACGAGTCGTAAAAATCCGGCCCTTCACCTACCGGAATGCAACCCTCGGAAATGTGCTGAAAGGCAGGAAACGCTTTTTCTGCCAATCGGTTGAATGCGGGGGATGATGTGTGTGGAGAGCTGTGTGGCTCCCGAGGGCCTGCGTGACCGGCGGCCTCGCGCGGGGGCCGTTCCACAGCGCTGCTGGCAGCGGTCCCGCCGCCCGCAGCACACGCGTTTGCGCCTCGGCTACTCGGTCGCTCCTGAGACGCCAGCGCGTTGCAGCGTATTGTCTCAGGTAGCTCCAGTGCTCGCCATGCGGGACGGGGCGGACAGGGACTCGCTGATTCCGTCGATCCGGAGCCGTGAGTCCTGCGCGGACGATTCGATCAGCCAGGGAATCGGTGCAGGTGGGAGGCTGTTCAAGCGAGGAGCTCCGACATCGCCCAGCTATCGCAGCCTGGCCTGTTGCGTCGGCTATGTCGCAGCGCTGGGCCATTGGCGCCCGGCGGGGATGCGCGGCGCCCCGCCGCGAATGATAAAAGCGGCGCCGTAGGAGAGCCCACGACGCCGCTTTCAGAGGCTGTCCGCGACGCAATCCAGGGAGCTTGCGGCGTCCCCTGGAAAGCTCTGGATCAGCGCACGGGCGGTGCAAACTGGATGCCACCCTTGGACCAGAGATTGTTCAACCCGCGCGGCAGGCCGATGCGGCTGCCGGTGCCGAGATTGCGCTCGTAGCTTTCGCCGTAATTGCCGACATGCCGGATGATCCGGGCGATCCAGTCGGACGTCAGGCCGAGCCCCACGCCAAATTTGCCTTCGACCCCGAGCAGTCGGCGGATCTCCGGATTCTCGGATTTCAGCATCTCGGCGAGATTCGCCTGGGTGACACCGAGCTCCTCGGCATTGATCAGCGCAAAGACCGTCCAGCGCACGATGTCGAACCATTCGTCGTCGCCCTGGCGGACATAGGGGCCGATCGGCTCCTTCGAGATCACGTCCGGCAGCAGGACATGCTCGGCCGGGTCCGACATCTTCAGGCGATAGGAGACGAGCTGCGAGATATCAGTTGAGATTGCGTCGCAGCGACCGCTCTCATAGGCCTTCACCGTCTCATCGATGCCCTGGAAGGCGACGACCTCGTATTTCATCTTGTTGACGCGGAAATAGTCCGCGAGATTCAGCTCATTGGTCGTGCCCTGCACAGTGCAGATCGAGGCCCCATCCAGCTCCTTCACCGACTTGATCCCGGCCTTGGCGCGCACCTGGAAGCCCTGGCCGTCATAATAGTTCACGGCGGTGAAGTTCAGGCCCTGGCCGGCGTCGCGGCTCAGCGTCCAGGTCGTGGTGCGCGGCAGCACGTCGATCTCGCCGCTCTGCAACGCGGTCAGGCGGTCCTTGCTGGCCAGCGGAACGAACTTGATCTTCGAAGGGTCGTCGAAGATCGCGGCTGCGAGCGCCCGGCAGATATCAACATCGAGCCCGCTCCAGCTGCCCTGCGCATCGGCCATGCTGAACCCGGCAATGCCGGTGCTCGTGCCGCAGATCAACTGCCCGCGTTGCTTGATGCGGTCGAGCGTGCCCTCGGCATGGGCGGCGGTGCCGGCGAGCAGCAGGCCTGCCAGCGCTGACAGGAGGAGTCTTCCGGAATGGGCCATGGTCACTATCCCTGATGATCGATGGAACTCGCGCATCGGCCCGAAAAGTGGATTGCGGTTTTCGGGGCAAAGCCGATGCAAACACAAAAGGTTGGATCATCGGACCGGATAGGTTTCCGGTCCGATGATCCAGGGCAGGAGGTCAAAGCCCCATCGCCTCATATCGGCGATGGGCGGTCGGCTTGGGGGCGGGGTCCTCGCTGATCGCGATGATCTCGCAAGGATGGCTCGAAGGCGCTGCCTCGCCGCTGCGCCAGAGCCAGTAGTGGTTTTCCGGCAGGCCGTTCACGGCCACGACCTTGTGGCCGCCCGCTGCGTCGATGGCGTGGATCGTCACCCGGCCGATCAGCCCGCCCTTCAGCGCGCGCATGTCGGCAACGGCCTCGTAGACCGCATCTTCGACGCCCATGCCCATCTTCATGTAGAGCACGACCGCGCGCGAGGTGCCGGCCCGGATGCTCATTTCGCCGACGCCGGTGCAGGCGCAGGCGCCGTAACGCGTATCGGCATAGGAACCGGCGCCGATGATCGGGCTGTCGCCGAGACGCCCCGGATATTTCCAGCCCCAGCCGGAGGTGCTGGTGCCCGCCCCGATATGGGTCTGCGCGTCCTGAGCCAGGAAGACCGTGGTGTCGCGGCCGGTTTCCGGGTCGATCGCCTGGGCGCAGAGCTCCGCCATCGGCACGTCCGGCCAGTTCGCGCGGTCGGCTTCGCTGACCTCGTCCCGGAACCAGCGCTCCCAGGCGGTCCGGGCATGCGGCATCAGGAGTTCGCCGGCCTCCGCGCTGATCTCGGCGGCGAAGCGCCTGGCGCCTTCGCCGACCAATAGCTCATGCGGCAGGCGTTCGAGCACCTGGCGGGCAATGCTGACCGGATGCAGATAGCCGGTCAGTGCGCCCACGGCTCCGCTGCGCAGGCTGGTGCCGTCCATCACGGAGGCATCGAGCTCGACCTCGCCCAGGAGATTGGGCCAGCCGCCGCGGCCGACGGTGCGGACGCTCTCACTGGCTTCGACAAGCCTGATGCCCGCCTCGATCGCGTCGAGAGCCGCTTCGCCCTTGGCGAGTGCGCGGGCGGTCGCGGGAATGCCGCAGGCCCCTTCATTGTTGCTGATCGCGATCACGGGTGTTCTCAACAAGATTGGATATTGGATCCAATTTCCATTACGATGCCGCTAGGCCTGACGCAAGAGGGGGCGGAATGGCGTGATATGTCGTTTGTGGCCCCCTCCAAGCGCGCGCCGGGATTGGATACAAAACCGGTTATCCCTCCCTATGGCCGCCGCCCGGATTGAAATGAACTGCGCTTCAGGGCAGGGATTGGCTCCAGGCGCCAGAGCAGGAGACGCGTGAGCAGGCGATGACGGCTTCCATCCTGTCGAACAATCCTCCCGCGCTTCAGCGCAAGACGACGACCGCGCGGGTCGTCGACCTGCTGCGCGACCAGATCCTGTCGGGCGCCTTGCCCGAAGGCATCCAGCTGCGTCAGGAGAAACTGGCTGCCGAGCTTGGCGTCAGCCGGGTCCCGATCCGCGAAGCCCTGCATCAGCTCGAGGCCGAGGGCCTGGTCAGGCAGGAATCCCACAAGGGCGCGGTGGTCTCAGGCCTGTCGATCGACGATCTCGAGGAAACCTACGAGATCCGAGCCCGGCTCGAGACCTGGCTTCTCGAACTCTCGATGCAGCTGATGACGGCGCAGCACTATCAAAGGGCCGAAGAGATCCTGGCGCAGATCGCGGAAGATCAGCAGGATGAGAACTGGTCGAGCCTGAACTGGGCTTTCCATGCCGCGCTCTATGCACCGGCCAACCGCCCGCAGACGCTGGCGCTGATCCGAAAGCTCTATCTGAACGCCTATCGCCATTTCCCGCTGCCGATCCGGCTGACGGGCGGGCGCGAGCGCATGAACCGCGAGCACCAGCTCCTGCTCGATCTCTGCAGAGCGGGCGATATCGAGCGCGCCAAGGACCATCTGGAGCAGCATATCCTGATGGGCGCCCGCCATCTGATCAGCCGGCTGAAGGCGCTCAGGCGGCGCGAGGGCGCGCCCGAATAAGGGGGCGGCATCGCCCCGATCAGCGATCAAACGCGATGCCGAGATAGGTCCGGTCGTCGGTCCAGCCATCGGGGCCCGAGCCCTTCACGCTGGCATAGGGGCCGATCTTGTCGGGGTCGAGCCGCTCGACCTCGGCGAAGCTCGCCTCCCAGGCCGTGACGCCAAAGGCCTCGGGCTCGGCGAAATAGCCGTCGCTGAACAGTTCGAGCCGCGAGACCTCGTCTGCGGCATAGTCGGCGGTGAAGACATGCCGTTCGGCGATGGCGAATCCGTCGAGCACGCCATAGCCGAGATCGCTGGTAGGGTGATTGGCGAAGACGCGCTGGCCGCTGATGCCGCTGTCGAGCAGCCGCTCGATCTCGGTGCGCGCGATCGTCGGCATCTCCTCGCTGCAAAGATGCAGCACATGGGCCCTGACCTCGGCGCTTGCCTCCGCGCTCAAGCCTGCCGGCGGCACGCGCAACCCGTTCCAGACGGCATCGTCCGAGATCGCGCGCTGGTGCAGGGGATCGGCCCGCATCCGGCCGAGATAGGCCCAGCATTCCCGCCGGATCAGCGCGGTCACGCGGTCGAGGGGCTTCGCCTCGACATGGCGGACAGTCCCGAGCGTTTGTCCGCTTAAGCGGATGCCGGAATCGCCGATCGAGACGAGCTGAAGGGCCGGGCCGTCATGGTAGCCCAGCGACAGCGTGCAGCCGATCCGCGCTGACGCATCACCTTCCACCCGCTCCGCCAGGCCATGCGCCGCGTAGCCGCCGCGCAGCGTGTCGCTGAGCGCCAGGACCAGCCGGCGCACGCGCGCATCGCCGCCGCGCACGCTCAGGTCTTCGCTGAGGAGGAAGCGGGCGACTTCGGTGGCGACCCGGGCCGAGGCGAAGCGCCCGGCCCGCATCGTCCCGAAGCGGCGGCCGCTGCGGTCGGTCACGCCATCGATCACGGCATAGCCGCGGCCGGGCAGGATGACGACGCTGTCTTCGTTCTCCTCAGGGCTGGCGAAGCGCTTGCCGAGGCTGAAGCTTTCAATCTGCATGGTGGATATCGGCGCGAGGCGGCTTCAGCCGGCTCGTTCAAGCCATCACTGGCCGGTCGCCTGCCTCCACTTTTCGATCATCGCCTTGGTGCCGCCGAGTTCCTCTACGGATTTGAGCTTGACCAGGGTCAGCTCGGCGAGCGGCTTCACATCGCCCGGCGCGGCAACATCCTTGCGCACTGAGCGGCGGCCGGCTTCCTTCACCAGCGCTTCCTGCGTCTTCTTCGACAAGGCCCAGTCGATGAAGCGCTTCGCGGGTTCCGGATTGGGTGCGCCCTTCACCAGCCCCACGCCGTCGGGCGAGGTCGTCGTGCCGTCCGCGATATAGGCGATCTTCACCGGCGCTCCGCCGGCGACATATTCGAGCGCATTGTCCTCGAGCGTCAGGCCGAGCGGCGCCTCTCCATCGGCGACGTAGCGCGGCACGGCGCCGGAGCTGTCGGAGAAGATGAAGTTCTTGGCGAGCTTGCCATAGACCTCCCAGCCCTTGTCGCCGCCGGCGGTCAGCACGGTCGTCATCTGCTGGAAGGCCGAGCCGGAATTGTCGACGCGGGCCGAGGCGACCTTGCCCTTCCATTTCGGATCGGACAGCTCGGCCCAGGTCTTCGGGATCTCGGCGTCCTTGACCATCTTGTTGTTGACCATCAGCACGTAGATCACGGTCGTATAGGGCGTCCAGGCCGGGCTCGCGACGAAACGCTCGTCGATCGCCGCCTGTTCCTTGGACGTATAGGGCGTGAGCAGATCGGCGTTTTCGCTGAGCAGCGAGCCGGTGACGCTCCAGATCACATCGGCCTTGGGCGCGCTGGCCTCGGCGCGGGCGCGGCGGAAGACATCGCCGGACCCGAGCTGCACGACCTCGGCCTTGATTCCGGTCTCGGCTTCGAAGAGCGGGATCATCTTCTGCACGATCGAGGATTTATGGGCGGTGTAGAGCACAACCTTGTTGTCGGCCGCATAGGCCCCGCCGGCGACGCCGAGAATCCCGGCCGCCAGCACGAGATGACCCACCCAGTTCCTGCTCGACATCATCGCCTGCTCTCCATCCCCGTCACGCCGGTTCGTTCTGTGCCGGCGCAGTTTCTCCATCTTGCCGTCCAATCGCGGCCATGCGCAACTAGGGAAGGGACGGGAGTGCTTTGCCGGCATGGCGTATCTGACAGTCGACGGCGCGATCAAGCGCTACGGGGCCACGACGGCGTTGAACGGCGTGTCCTTCTCGGTCGCGAAGGGCGAGTTCTTCACGCTGCTCGGCCCATCGGGCTGCGGCAAGACCACCTTGCTGCGCTCGATCGCGGGTTTCTCGCAGCTCACCGAGGGCAGGGTGCATCTCGCCGGCCACGACCTGCTTTCGGTGCCGCCGCACAAGCGCGATATCGGCATGGTCTTCCAGGATTATGCGATCTTCCCGCATCTGACGGTCGCCGAGAACGTCGCCTTCGGCCTGAAAGCCCGCAAGGTCGCGGCCTCCGAGATCCGCGAGCGCGTCGCCGAGGCGCTGGCGACCGTCCGGCTGGCGGCGCTTGCCGAGCGCCTGCCGGCCGCACTGTCGGGCGGCCAGCAGCAGCGCATCGGCATTGCCCGGGCGATGGTGGTGAAGCCGCGCCTGCTCCTGATGGACGAGCCGCTCTCCAATCTCGACGCCAAGCTCCGGCTCGACCTGCGCGACGAGATCCGCGCCATCCAGCGCACGATCGGCATCGCCGCGATCTATGTGACGCATGACCAGGAGGAGGCGCTCGCCATTTCCGACCGGATCTGCGTGATGGACCATGGCTGCGTCGAGCAGATCGGCACGCCGCAGCAGATCTACGGGAAGCCGGCGACGCGTTTCGTCGCCTCCTTCGTCGGGACGATGAACCTGCTCGCGCCCGCCGCCTTCGGCCTGCCGGAGGTGAAGGACGTGGCGCAATGGGCGTTGCGGCCGGAGCGCCTGCGCCTCGCCGAGGCGGGGGCTAGCGAAGGGGGAAGTGGAAACGGCGCCGCCAGCATCGCCGGAACGGTCGAGCATTTCTCCTATCTCGGCCGTGAGGCGCATCTCACCGTCCAGGCGAAGGGGCACCGGCTCGTCGCGCAGATCGGCGCGCCGCCGCCCGATCTCGCGATCGAGGCCGGCCGGCAGATCCGCCTGAGCTTCGACCCGGCCGATCTCCATGGCTTCGACGCGAAGGGACGGCGTGTCCCGGCGGAGCTTACGGCATGAGCGCCATCGCCGTTTCAGCCACGCGCCGCAGCTGGCGTCCGGATTTCTGGACGCTGGTCGCGGTCGGGGCCTGGGCGATCCTGATCGTCCTGCTGCTGATCCCGCTTGGCCTCGTCCTGGTCTCCAGCTTCCGCGACGAGAGCGGGGTGCTGACGCTCGCCAACTGGCAAAGGCTGTTCGGCAGCACGCGCTATTTCAACGCCTTCATCAACACCTTGATCATCGGTTTCGGCGGCTTGGCGGGTGCATTGCTGCTCGGCTCGGTCATGGCCTTCTGCATGGCGCGCATCGAGATCGCGGGCGGCCGCTTCGTCTCGATGCTGGCGATCCTGGCCTTGGTCTCGCCGCCCTTTATCGGCGCCTATTCCTGGATCGTGCTGTTCGGCTCGGGCGGCATCGTACGCCAGACGCTGATGTCCTGGGGCGTCTTCATGCCGCCGATCTACGGCGTCTGGGGCATCCTCATCGTCTTCGCCTTCAAGTTCTATCCGTATGTCTACCTGCTGACCTCGGGCGCGCTCGCCAATGTCAACCGCTCGCTGGAGGAGGCGGCGGAGAATCTCGGGCTGACGCCGTTCCAGCGCGTGCTGAAGATCTCGTTCCCGCTGGTCCTGCCGGCGCTCTCGGCCGGCGGGCTCTTGGCGCTGATCCATGCCATCGCCGATTTCGGCACGCCGCGGCTGCTCGGGCGTGGCTTCAATGTGCTGGCGACCGAGGCCTATACCGCCTATTCCGCCGAGATCGGCTCCAATCTCGGCATGGCGACGACGCTCAGCCTGGCGCTGATCCTGATGTCGATGGTCTTCGTCTTCATCCAGCGCTTCATGTCGCGGAAAAACGTCTATCACAGCAACCTGATCAACCGTCCGGAGAAGATCAGGCTGCGCGGCTTTGCCAATGTCGCGGCCCATGCCGCGGTCTATTTCATCGCGCTCGGCGGCGCGATGCCGGCGATCCTCGCGGCGATCTATTCGGTCAGGAAGACGAACGGGCCGGTGTTCCAGCCGGGCTTCGGCCTCGACAGCTACCGCCGCATCGTCGCCACACTCGGCGATGTCGTGTGGAATTCGCTGCTGTTCTCCGGCGCCTCCGTGCTGCTGATCGTGGTCATCGGCACGCTGATCGGCTGCCTGGTCGCGCGGCGCAACACCGCCCAGACCTCGCTGCTCGATGCGACCTTGATGGTGCCCTATGTCATGCCCGGCATCGTCGTCGGCGTCGCCTTCATCGCCGCCTTCAACACGCCACCGCTGGTGATGACCGGCACGGCGGCGATCATCATCCTCTCCGTCTTCATCCGGCGCTTGCCCTATGCGGTGCGCTCCTCGGCCGCCGCGCTGCGGCAGGTCGGGCCGAGCATGGAGGAGGCGGCGATCTCGCTCGGCTACAGCCCGGTCCAGGCCTTTTTGCGCGTCACCATCCCGCTGATCCTGCCCGGCATCATCGCCGGCGCGATGCTCTCCTTCGTCACGGCGGTGAACGAACTCTCCTCGTCGCTCGTGCTCTATGTCGGCGGCACCATCACCATGCCGGTCAAGATCTACATCGCGATCAATGATGGCGATTACGGCACGGCCGCCTCGCTCTCGACGATCCTGCTCGTGCTCAGCGCCGGGGCGATCTATCTCGCCTTCCGCCTGTTGGGGCGCGACGAGCGCGCCTTGCTGTAAAGCCAAGGCGCGCTCTGGGGCCGGTCAGCCCGTGAAGCGGGTCGTCAGGCTCAAGCCCTCGATCTCGCTTTCCGTACCCATGCCGCGTGACAGCCGGTCGAAGCGGTCGAGTACGGGCAGGGCGCGGGTCGGCTCCTGGATCAGCACCGGCATCCCGCTTCTGTTGCACTCGGTCGCGCGGAATTCGATCGTCTCGACGCCGCCCTGGCCGATGCCGATGCGGCAGACCAGCGACCAGGGATCGATCTGCGAGAAGATCGCCTTCTGGTCGGGCGTGGCATTGTCCCAGTCCTGCTGGGCGATGTGGTTGCCGAGGCTGTAGAGGATCGGCTTGCCCCGATAGGTCTCGACGCCGGCGGGGCTATGGGCGTGGTTGCCGAGCACCATGTCGGCGCCGGCATCGATCAGGGCCTGTCCCAGCGGGCGCTGGTATTCGGCCAGCGGGTCGCCGCGGCCATAGCCCCAATGCACGCTGACGATCAGCACGTCGACATGAGGCCGCAAGCTTGCGATCTGCCCGCGTAGCCGTGCGAGATCGCTCTCGCGGACCCGGCTGCGCATTCGCATCGGTGCGCCGGGCTCGGTCGCGAGCAGGACCGGGTGGATTTCCGGCCATTGCTCGATCGCGAGCGGCGCGATGCCCGGCCGGGTCTCCGTTGCCGCATAATCCGGCGGCAGCAGGCAGGAGACCGCGATGGTGCCGAGCCTGCAGCCATTGATCACGCGCCGGTCCGGCACGAGCGAGGCCGCGAGGTCCTTGCCGCCGCCGACCGTCTCGACGCCGGCCGCTTGCAGGTGGCGCAGTGTCTCCAGGAAGGCCTGGGGTCCGAAATCGCAGGTGTGATTCGTCGCGACCGTCATCAGGCCGAACCCGGCCCGGCCGAGATCGGCGGCCACCGTCGGGTCGACGAGATAGGCGATCGGCGCATCGCTCCTGTAGCCGTGATCGGCGAACTGCACCTCGCAGGAGCCCCAGACCAGATCGCTCTGCCGGAGATAGGCCAGCGTCTCGCCATAGCCCTCATCGATGAGCGCATCGCCGGCATAGAGCCGCTCGCGGACCACGATATCTCCGGCAGCGCCGAGCGTCAGAATGGACATGGTCATCCCTTAGATGTTTTTGTGATGTTTCAATTACTGCTCGCAGTTTGTGCCGGCGGTCAAGAGGCCCGTGCTGGGATCACGGGGGAGGGTACGTTCAACGGATCGGCGTCGTCATGGCCTCAGGTGTGCCTGTTGACAGCCGCGATTTATTTATGATGTTTTATTGATGCATCACAAATCCGGCCACGACATCGCTCATGCTGCCGAAGGCCGCCGAGGGGATTCTGACATGACCGACACATCGCTACCGGGGGCGGCCGCCCGCGCGACGGACACGCTGCTCGACACTGCCTATCGCCGGATCTTCTGGCGCCTGATCCCGATCCTGATGGTTCTCTGGGTGCTGGCCTGGGTCGACCGCGTGAATATCAGCTTCGCCAAGCTGCAGATGGCCGACGAGCTGCGCTTCTCCGAGGCCGTCTACGGGCTCGGCGCCGGCATCTTCTATATCGGCTATCTCCTGTTCGAAGTGCCGAGCAACCTGCTGCTGCAACGCATCGGCGCACGCAAGACCATCGCCCGCATCGCCATCGGCTGGGGCACGATCTGCGCGCTGATGTCCTATGCGACGACGCCCGCAACCTTCTACATCCTGCGCTTCCTGCTCGGCGCCTTCGAGGCAGGGTTCTTTCCGGGCGTCATCCTGTTCCTGACGCAATGGTTCCCGAGCGAGCGCCGGGCCAAGGTTTTTGGCATCTTCATGTCGTCGGTCGCCCTGTCCGGCGTCATCGGCGGCCCGCTCGCCGGGCAGATCATGACCGGGATGCAGGGCATGGGCGGCCTGTCCGGCTGGCAATGGCTGTTCATCGTCGAAGGCATTCCGACGATCCTGATCGGGCTCTTTGCGCTGGCCTGGCTCACCGACCGGCTGGAGCAGGCGCATTGGCTCTCGGATGCTGAGCGCAGTGCCGTGCGTGATGATCTCGAGCGCGATGCAAGGGCGCTCGGCCCGCGCGAGCATGGCCTGTCGACGGTGCTGCGTGATCCGCGGCTCTGGATCTTCACGCTGGTCTATTTCTGCATCATCGTTGCCAACGCCACCGTCGCCTTCTGGGGCCCGACCATCATGCGCGAGGCCGGATTCGGCCATGTCGCGACCATTGGCTGGCTGGTCTCGGGTGCCTCGCTCGTCGGCTCGGCGGTGATGATCGGCAACGGCCTGATGGCCGACCGGACGGGCCGCCCGCTCCTGCAATGCGTCGGCTCGCTGATCGTCGGCGCGCTCGGCCTGGCCGGCGTCGCCTTCGCCCTGCACGGCTCGCCGCAGATGGTCGTCGTGCTGTTTTCGCTGGCGCTCGCCGGGGCCTATGGCGCGATCCCGGTGTTCTGGCAGCTGCCCAACCGGCTCTTCGCCGGCACCGCTGCCGCCGCCGGCATCGCGATCATCAACTCCTTCGGCAATCTCGGCGGCTTCCTCGCCCCCTATGGCCTTGGCCTGCTGAAGGACGCGACGGGCCAGATCGCGCCCGGCCTGATTGCGGTTGCGCTTGTCGAGGCGCTCGCTGCCCTCATCATCCTCGTCGTCGTCCAGCGCTTCTTCGCCGGGCGCCGGGCTTGACGGGGCCTGCCGAACCCGCCGACCAATAGGGCAGGGAGCGGTCGCGGCGCATCAGGCGCCGCGACCCTTTTCACGAAGGGCTAAGAACAATGCCGGCCAAGGCCGAAGCAGGACAGGATGCCAAGCTCTCGCTGGCCGAGCGCGTCTATCAGGAGCTCCGCGCCGCGATCATTTTTGGGGAGATCGCGCAAGGTGCGGTCTTCAACGAATCCGATCTCGTCGCGCGCTTCAAGGTCAGCACCTCGCCCTTGCGCGAGGCCCTGTCGCGGCTCAGGCAGGACGGGCTGGTCCGCGTCATTCCGCGCCGCGGCTACAGCGTCACCGAGCTTTCGCTCCGCGATTTCCACGAGCTGATCCAGATGCGCCTGATCCTCGAATGCGCAGCGGCCGAACTCGCCGCCCCGCGCATCACCGACAGCCATGTCGCGATGATGCGCCGGCTATCTTCCGTCGAGCTGCGCATCGGCGACCAGGCGAGCTACCGCGCCTTCATGCGCGCCAATCAGGATTTTCACGAGGCGATCGCCACCATCGCCGACAACGCCCGCCTCCTGCGCGGCATCGGCCAGACCATGGACGAGATGCAGCGCCTGCTCTTCGCCGATCTCGGCGCGGCCGAAGACGGCGAAGAGGTCCGCCACGACCATGACGAGATCATCGAGGCGCTGGCCCGCCGGGACGCAGCCGCGGCCCGCGAGGCGGTGGCACGCCACATCCGCATCTCGCGCGACCGGGTGGTGGGCCGGATGATGCGGCGGCATACGGGATTTGCGGAGAGGTCGGTGTTCAGCGGGTGAGACTTGGGGTGCTGGGGCGCGTCAGGTCGGGATTACCGGACTGGAGAAACGCTCCCGGATTCGATTGGAAGTGTCTTGCCTGGTCTCGCTCGTACTCGGGCTACGATCAAAGGTTGAGGGCAGTTTTCCTATCCGTTTTGATTTTGCCCTTGCGCGGCAAGAACAAGTATGGGGCGGAGTACTAGTGATGCCTATTCTGGGGGGGGCGACGTGCTTATCGGGTTTGTCGAGATAGCTAACTTTCGTAAGCTGCTATCCGTACGTGTCGACCTCGCCGAGAAGCAGACTCTGTTCGTTGGCGCCAACAACAGCGGTAAGAGTTCAGCAATGCTGGCCTTGCGGCGCTTCCTCGTACCGCGACGCTGCCCATTTGAGGTTCACGATGTTACGCTGTGTCATTGGCCGGCGATCGATCGCATCGGCCAGAGTTGGGTCGATGCGAAGCGGGCCAATGAGATGGTCGAGCTTACGCTTGAGCCGTGGCTGCCGCTGCTCCCCACACTAGATCTCTGGCTCGACGTAGACGCCGGGGAGATGCATCACGTTCGCGACCTGATTCCGACGCTTGATTGGGAAGGCGGGCTGCTCGGCGTGCGGCTCCGTTACGAGCCGACCAATCTCAGCGACCTCTACAGGGATTTCCTGGCCGCGGTCGCCGATGCCGAGGCGTTGCGCGCTGCCGCGAAGCAGGCGCACGCCGAGAAGATCGCGGCCGAGGGTCAAGAGATACCCGAGCCCAAGCTCACGATATGGCCGTCGACGCTCGTCGATTACTTGAGCCGGCGGCTGTCCAAGAGCTTCATTATCCGCGCATTCACCCTCGACCCAGCACAAGTCCAGACACCGCTGAATGGCCAAGCGCGCCCGCAATCACTCCCGGCCGCCTCGCTCAGCCTCGATGGCGAACCGCTAATGGGGCTGGTGCGAATTCACGATATTCCGGCGCAGCGCGGTTTCGGCGAAGAAGTGCCGCGTGACGATGACGAGGAGGCGCCGGCCGGATCGCCTGGCAGTCGGCTTTCTGATCAGCTGCGCAGCTATTACTCCAAGCACCTCGATCCAACAAAGGGGCCGAACGTCAAGGATTTGGGGGCGTTGCAGGCAATCGAAGCAGCGCAGGACGCGTTCGATCAGAAGCTCACCGAGAGCTTTGAAGCGGCGTTCAGCGAAGTCGAGGGCATGGGCTATCCCGGCGTCACCGACCCCAAGCCGAAGGTGTCGACGCGGCTCAAGGCGATCGACGGCCTCAACCACTCCTCAGCGGTGACCTTCGTGGTCGACGTGAAGCCGGCGGAGGGAGAGGCGGCGGTGCCGGTGCTCCGCCTGCCCGAGAACAACAATGGGCTCGGCTATCAGAACCTCATCTCGATGATCTTCCGATTGATGAGCTTCCGGGATTCGTGGATGCGTGTAGGTAAGGCTGCGAGCACTAATCCCGCCGCCGTGATCGAGCCACTGCATCTCGTCCTCGTCGAGGAGCCCGAGGCGCACCTCCATGCGCAGGTCCAGCAGGTGTTTATCAATAAGGCCTTCTGTAATGGGCCTTTGATCGTCAAGTCCCTCTGAACGATATCTCGTCGCCAGGATCATGCTTCTGTCCGTGGTCAGTACGAAGACCGCCACACCATGCCATCAGATCC
>NZ_JBFUIY010000051.1:0-28846 GCF_056401655.1 Allobosea sp. P4_E12
GCGACGACCTGCTGAAGCGTTGGCGCGGCTTTGGCGAGGCTGGCCAGCTTCGCTATCAGGATGGTGCTAACCGCGCCGTCGTGCTGCCCTTCTCGTTCAAGGGCTTTCAGTCCGCAGTGGACGCGCTTGCCCGCGAGCCCTGAGATCGGCGCGTTTCAGTTCTCGGTGAATTGCAGCCGGTGCAGCCGGGCATAGGTGCCGTCATGCTCGATCAGAGCATCATGGCTACCGGTCTCGACGATCCGGCCCTCTTCCAGCACGACGATGAGATCGGCCTCGCGCACGGTCGAGAGGCGATGGGCGATCACCAGTGTCGTGCGGTTCTTCATCAGCCGGGCGAGCGCCTGCTGGACGAGCCGCTCTGACTCGGTGTCGAGTGCGCTCGTCGCCTCGTCGAGCAGCAGGATTGGCGCATCCTTCAGGATGGCCCGCGCGATGGCGACACGCTGGCGTTCACCGCCGGACAGCTTCGAACCGCGCTCGCCGACCTGCGTATCGTAGCCATCGGGCATGGCCATGATGAAATCATGCGCCGCTGCGTCCCTGGCGGCGGCCATGATCTCGGCCTCGGTCGCTCCCGGCCGGCCAAAGGCGATGTTGGCCCGCACGGTATCGTCGAAGAGCATGACATCCTGGCTGACGACACCGATCTGGCCGCGCAGGCTGGCGAGAGTGACGTCGCGCAGATCCTGTCCGTCGATCTCGATGCGGCCCTCGTTCGGGTCGTAAAGGCGCGGCGCCAGGGTGAGCAGCGTCGACTTGCCGGAGCCGGAGCGACCGACCAGAGCTGTCATCCTGCCACCCTGTGCGACGAGATCGATGCCTTCCAGGGCGCGGGCATCATCGCGATAGCGAAAGCGAACGTGCCGGAAGGCGATCTCGCCGGCACCGACCTTGAGGGGCTGCGCTCCAGGGCGCTCGGTGACCAACGGCTTCTCGTCGATCAGGGCATAGTAGCGTTTCAGCGAGGCCCCGGCCTCCTGCAGGATGGCGTTGAGGTTGCCGAGCGAACGCATCGGCTGCGCCGCGAGCAGCAGCGCCGAGACATAACCGGTGAAATCGCCGATCGTGCTGGTGCCCGCCGTGATCCTGACCCCGATGGCGGCAAGGACGCCGGCGACCGCCATGCCGCCGGCGACCTCGAGCAGAGGATCGAGCCGGCCGCGGGCATTGGCAGCCTTCATCTTGAGCGAGCGGATCGTCTCGAAGGCATGCGCGGCGCGCGCCTTGAGATAGGGCTCGAGCGAGTCCGTCTTGGCGACGCGGGCACCCTGCAGGCTCTCGGTGACGAGGCTTGCCATGATGCCTGTCTGCTCCTGCTGCGACATCGCCATGCGGCGCAACTTCTTGCCGATCCGGCCGATCGGGCGCGCGACGATCGGCGCGATCAGCAGAACGACAAGGGTCATCTGCCAATCGATCCAGAGCAGGGCCCCGACCAGTGCGATGGAGGTCATCACATCGCGCACGGCGATGTTGATGATCCGGGTCAGTGCCTCCTTCACATAGGTGAAGTCGGTGGTGAAGCGCTGGGTCAGCGACGCGGGGTTCTCGCGCTGGAGCTGAGCAAGGTCGGCGTCGATCAGATGCGCGTAGAGCGCGGACTGCATATCCGCTTCGATTCGGCTGACCACGCTGTTGGTCATCACCGTTTGCGTAAGCAGCGAGAAGCCCTTGATCGCAGTGACGATGACGACGACGACCGCAACGGCGTTGACCACGCCGATCTCGATCCCGATCGACTTCGAAACGAGACGCTCCATCCGGCGCACGAAGCCCGTCGCTTCCGCCGATAGGGGGTCGGCGAAGGCGTCGAAGGCTGCCTTGATCAGAAGCGGGTAGAAGCTGGTTGTCGCGGCGATCACCACCACTAGTGCCAGGATCATCGCCATCTGGGGCAGGTAGGCGTTGACTCGCTCGCGCCAGACGCGGGCGAAGAGCGCAAAGGTGTCGTCGGTAACGCGGCCGATCTTCATGGCGCGGGGCCTAACATGGTCGACCGCGATATGCCACTGGCTTGGCGGCGGGGGCGTTCCTCGCGCTCCGGTCTTGTTCCAGACACGAAGCTGGCGTCCCATAGCCACAGTGCTGCAACTGATTCCGGAGATAGCGTATACTCATGCCCGCGCCCCCGCCGGCCCAGATCGGCCAGAGCTTCGCCGAGATCGACACGCCAGCGCTCGTTCTCGATCTCGACGCCTTCGAGCGGAATCTCGTCGCCATGGCCGCCTATACGCAGGCCCATGGCGTACGTCTTCGTCCTCATGCCAAGACCCATAAGAGCCCGGATATCGCCCTGCTTCAGATCGCGCATGGCGCCGTCGGCCAGTGCTGCCAGAAGGTCTCCGAAGCCGAGATTCTCGTCGCGGGCGGAGTCGGCGATGTTCTGGTCACCAACGAGATCGTCGGTCCAGCCAAGCTCGATCGGCTCGCCAAGCTGGCGCGCAACGCACGGATCGGCCTTTGCGTCGATCATCCCGAGGGCGTGCGCGAGGCGGCGGAGGCGGCTGCGCGGCACGACGTGATGCTCGACGTTATGGTCGAGCTCGATATTGGCGGGCGCCGCTGTGGCGTCGCAGTCGGCGAAGCCGTCCGCATCGCCGAGGCGGTCGCGCGCAGCAACTCGCTGCGCTTCACGGGCATCCAAGCCTATCACGGTGCTGCCCAGCACATGCGCTCGATCGACGAGCGGCGCGAGGCGATCGAGCGCGCCGGGCTGCTCGCCCGCAACGCGGTGGAGCGCCTCGGGCAGGCAGGCCTCACCTGCGAATATGTCAGCGGCGCCGGCACCGGTACCTATGAGCTCGAAAGCCAGTCCGGCATCTGGAACGAGATTCAGGCCGGCTCCTACATCTTCATGGATGCAGATTACGCGCGCAATCGGCAGGCGGACGGCACCCCCTTCAGGGCCTTCGAACACGCGCTCTTCGTCCTCGCCGGGGTGATGAGCAAGCCCGTGCCGGACCGTGCCATCGTCGATGCCGGGCACAAGGCGGCGGCGGTCGATTCCGGCATGCCGATGCCGTTCCAGCGCGACGGCGTCATCTACACCAAACCCTCTGACGAGCATGGCGTGCTCACCGGTGATCCGATCGCGCTGCCGCATCGCGGCGACCGCATCCTGCTCATTCCGGGCCATTGCGACCCGACGGTGAACCTGCACGACTGGTATGTCGGCGTGCGCGGGCTGCACGGTCCCGATGCGCATGTCGAGACGCTTTGGCCAGTTGCGGGGCGTGGCGCGCTGACCTGAGGACACAGGGACTGCGTATGGCTGCGTCCGAAATTCGCTTCCCATGTTTCGGACGCAGGCCCCGATGCTGGCTGAGTTCCTGCTGACCCTTGCGACCCCGGTCGGACGGATGACGCGGCAGCTTGGCCTGTTGCGGGAGAGCACTGCGCTCTGGGCGCGCGGGCGACGCCAGCGCAAAGGCTGGACACCGCACCACCAGCGCTGTCAGGCGGTCGTCGCGCAGATCGTCCGCGAGCTCGGACGCCACCGCACGGCCATCGTGCTCGGCTCGGGATTGGTCCGCGATGTGCCTCTCGACCTGCTCTGCGCACGCTTTCAGCGCGTCGTGTTGATCGACGTGGTCCATTTGCCCCAGGTCAGGCTGCGCATGGCGCTGCGCCGCAATGTCGAGCTGGTGACGCGTGATCTGACTGGCGTCATGAACTGGCTTGCGGGGGAGAGCCAGGGGCGTAGCGACCCGCTGGCCGATCTCAGTGCGGACAAGGAGGTCGATCTGGTAATCTCGGCTAACCTGATGTCGCAGCTCGCCTGGCCGATCGAGGACTGGCTCGAGGAGAACGGGGACCGCGCAACCGCCCTTCCGGATGATCTGCCGGCGCGTTGCATCGCCTGGCATCTCCAGGACCTTGCGCGCTTCGCGGGACGTGTCTGCCTGATCAGCGATGTCGAGATGCTCGAGCACGACCGCGATGGCACAGTGACGGACCGGCTGGATCTGGCGCGCCGTGTCCCGCTACCGCCGCCGGATGAACGCTGGGACTGGCTCGTCGCGCCCTTTGGCGAGGCTGAAAGCGACCGCGAATATGTTCATCGCGTCTGCGCCTGGAGGAATTTCCGGACGCACGAACTCTGACCGTTCGTGTCAGCCTGGGCCGGGCGAGCACCGAGGGCGGCGCAGTGCCGACCATCGATGGCGATAGGACCGGCCGCACCCGCACCGTGACGGAGCATGCAGCGTCGCTAATGGCGACAAGCCACAGGTCAACGAGTACCCTGTCAGAGCGCGGGGCTTGGCCAAGTCCCGCATGAGACCCGATCAATGACGGATAGGTTGGCGTGAATCGGTTCATCAGCCCCGAAGGGCAGAAGGCGATCGCCGCATGGCAGGGGCGACCGGCCGCAGCCCTTCTCATGCAAAGCGATGCAGGCCGATGCATCAGCCTATGCGCACTCTCGTCGTCGCCGAGCGTCTGATGGCGCAGGACACGGTTTCTACCGGTGAGCCGCAGCAGCCGGCCCTGCTGCACGCCGCCGGGAGCTTGCGAGCAGCCTTGACCGAGATGGCGCAGGCATTCGAGACCGCGACCGGGGTTCAGGTCAAACCTGCCTATGGCCCTTCGGGATTGCTGCGCGAGCGGTTGGCCAAGGACGAAGCCGCGGAGGTGTTCGCTTCCGCCAACATGGGCCACCCGGCTGCACTGGCGGACGCGGGCCTGGCCGGGCCGGTCGTGCTCTTCGCGCGCAACGAGCTCTGCGCCTTCGTTCGGCCGGGCCTGATGGTCACCGCCGAGACGTTGCTGGAACGCATGCTCGATCCATCCATCAGGCTCGGCACCTCGACGCCGAAAGCGGATCCTTCGGGCGATTACGCTTTCGAGGTCTTCGCGCGGGCCGAGGCCTTGAAGCCGGGCGCAAGGGCGGCGCTCGAGGCCAAGGCACTGCAGCTGACGGGCGGTCCGAGCAGCGTTGCCGCCCCTGACGACGTCAATGCCTATGGCTACAAGCTTGCCAGTGGCGAGGCCGACATCTTCCTGGCCTATTGCACCAATACCCAGCCACTCGCCCGGGAGCAGCCCGGCGTGACGCTGGTCCGGCTGCCGGCTGCGCTCGCGGTGGGGGCCGATTACGGGTTGACCGTGATGAGCAAGGCCTCGCCAAACGGCTACCGGCTTGCCATGTTCATCCTGTCGCGGGCGGGGCAGGAGATTCTGGCGAAACACGGCTTTGCCGCGCCGGCGCTCCCACATAGCGGGTCGAAGTGACGGAGTTGGCAATGGATTGGCAGGCGACGCGGCGGGGCGAGACCATCGCTGCCTTGCCCGATCGGCAGGATGCGCATCTCGTCTTCATCGGCCGCCTGCGCACGCCCTTCGCCTCACGCGATCAATGCCCGCGTCGTGGAGACCCGGAATCAGGGCCCATCTGCCATGTCGAGGTCGATGCGACCTGGTGGCCGGCGCTGGCCGGCGTCGAAGCCTGCGCATATCTCGACCTGCTGTACTGGATGAACCTGGCCCGAAGGGATCTGCTGACCCAGAGCCCGAAATCCAGCGGCCAGATCCTCGGCACTTTTGCACTGCGCTCGCCGGTCCGGCCCAATCCGATCGCCCTGTCGCGGGTCAGGCTCATTGGGGTGGAGGAGGGCGCGCTGCGGGTGCGCGGGCTCGACTGCGTCGACGGCACTCCGCTTCTCGACATCAAACCGAACCGCTGCCCGCAAGCGGGCGCCGGCACGGAGCATGATCATGCGCGGACCTGACCGTCGAACCGTTCTGGGCGGCCTTGCCGCGACGCTCGCCGCGCCGCGCATTGCGCGTGCTGCAACCGTGCGCGATGGCRCCGGGCGTGAAATCGCCATTCCGGTCCGGGTCGAACGCGCCTTTCCGGCGGGGCCACCTGCTGCGATCACGCTCTATACGCTTGCGCCCGATCTGCTGCTCGGCTGGCCGCGCGCCAATCGCGCGGAGGAGCGCGAATTCCTGCTGCCTGGAATTGGCGACAGGCCGGAAGTCGGTCGCATCACCGGGCGCGGCAACAGCGCCAATCTCGAAGCGGTGCTCGGCCTCAAGCCGGACCTGATCGTCGATGCCGGTTCGACGGGCAGAACCTATGTCGAGCTGGCAATGCGGGTGCAGGAACAGACCGGCATTCCCTATGCGCTGCTGGATGGTCGCTTCGAGCAGATTCCGGCGAGCTATCGCATCCTCGGCCAATTGGCCGGGCGCGGCGAACGCGCCGAGACGCTGGCGCGCTGGTGCGAGACCGCAATGGCGACGATCAAGGGGCGTATCGCCACGATTCCCGGGGAGAAGCGTCCCTCGGTCTATTACGCGCGCGGCCCACGCGGGCTCGAGACGGGGCTCGGCGGCTCGATCAATGTCGAGACGCTCTCCTTCCTCGGCGCGCGCAATGTCGCGGCAGAGACCCCGGGCAGCGGGCTTGCGAATGTCTCGCTCGAACAGATCCTGTCCTGGGATCCGGAGGTGATCGTCACCATCGATCCGGCCTTCGCCGATGGCGTCGCCAGCGATCCTGCCTGGGCGAATGTCCGGGCGGTGCGCGATCGCCGCGTGCATCTCTCCCCTAAGCTGCCTTTCGGCTGGGTCGATTTCCCGCCTTCGGTCAACCGGATGATCGGGCTGTGGTGGCTGGCGAAGCTGCTCTATCCCGCCCAGTTCCCCGAGGATATCCGCCCGCTCGCCCGCGAATTCCACACGCTATTCTATCAGGTGACGCCGACCGACGCGCAACTCGACCGTGTCCTGGCTGGGCGAGGCTAGCCCCTTGTCGCCATCCTTCGCGCGCGGAACCCTGTTCGCCTTCGGTTTGCTCGCGCTCGGCGTCGTGCTTGCCTTCGCGCTGGGACGCTTCCCGGTCGGGCCCGGTGATCTGCTGCGCATCCTCTGGGCGGGGGTGAGCGGTCAGCCGTCGGGCCTGCCGCCGCAGCTGGAAACGGTGATCTGGAATATCCGCGGCCCGCGCGTGATTGCGGCCATGCTCTGCGGGGCGGCGCTCGCGATCGCCGGCACGGCCTTCCAGGGGCTGTTCCGCAACCCGCTGGTCTCGCCCGATATCCTCGGCGCTTCGTCTGGCGCGGCGCTCGGCGCGGTGGTCGGCATCTATTTCTCGCTCGGCATCGTCGGCATCCAGCTCGGAGCCTTCATCGGCGGATTGATCGCGGTCGGCGCCGTCTATGTCGTCGGCTCGACCATCCGGCGCGGCGACCCGGTGCTGGCGCTCGTCCTGACCGGCGTGGTCATCGGCTCGCTGCTTGGCGCCGGAATCGGCCTCGTGAAATACTGGGCCGATCCTTATAATCAGCTCCCGGCCATGACCTTCTGGCTGCTGGGCAGCCTTGCCGGGACCGCCAAGCCCGATCTCCTGCCGCTGCTCGGCCCGGTCGCCCTCGGCTCGGTGGTTCTGATCGCCCTGCGCTGGCGCATGAACGTGATGTCGCTGCCGGAGGAGGAGGCGCGGGCGCTCGGATTGAACACCGGCCCGTTGCGCCTTGCCATCGTCGCGGCCGCGACGCTGGTCACGGCGGCGAGCGTTGCGGCGGCGGGGATCATCGGCTGGGTCGGCCTCGTCGTGCCGCATCTCGCGCGGTTTCTCGTCGGGCCCGACTTCGGCAAGCTCGTGCCGACCGCCGCGATCCTCGGCGGCGGCTACCTCTTGATCATCGACACGCTGGCGCGAACGATCGGCCCGGTCGAGACGCCGCTCGGCATCCTCACCGCGGTGATCGGCACGCCCTTCTTCATCTGGCTGCTTGCGTCGGCGCGTGGAGGCTGGTCGTGAGCCTCAGTGCCGTCGATCTCGCCTATGGCTATCCAGAGCGCCAGATCGGCCGGGCGATCACGCTGGCCCTGCGGGCGGGTGAGGTGCTTGCCCTGCTCGGGCCGAATGGCAGCGGCAAGACGACCCTGCTGAAAACCCTGCTCGGCCTTCTGCCGCCACATGCCGGCGGGCTCACCCTTGACGAGCAGCCGCTTGCTGGCCTGACGGTCTCAGAGCGGGCGCGAGCGCTGGGATACGTGCCGCAAGCACATGCCGGAACCTTCGCCTTCTCGGTCTTCGCTGTCGTCCTGATGGGGCGTACCGCTCATGGCGCGCTGTTCGCCGCCCCCTCGCGGCATGATCGCGAGGTGGCGATGGCGATGCTGGAGCGCCTCGGTATCGCGGGGTTGGCCGAGCGCCCTTACACGCAGATCTCGGGCGGCGAGCGCCAGCTCGTGCTGGTCGCCCGCGCGCTGGCGCAGGAACCACGCTACGTCATCCTCGACGAGCCGACCGCAAGCCTCGATTTCGGCAACCAGGGCAAGGTGATGGCGCAGATCAGGCGCCTCGCGGCCGAAGGACTGGGCGTGCTCTTCACCACGCACGACCCCAATCAGGCGCTGCGGCATGCCGACCGCGTCATGATGATTCGCGAGGGGCGGATGCTGGCGAGCGGGATCGCGCAGGACTTGCTGACGCCGGTGCGCCTGATGGAGCTCTACGGCGTCGGGATCGAGACGGTGCGGGACGACGCGGGCCGCGTCGCGTTCCTGCCGGGCGAATAGAGCTGTCCGAGCGTGGCCTCGGGGGCCGCCAGAAGGCATCCAGAAGGATATGATCGAGCGTCGGCGTGGCCGGTCGCTGGCCTGGCTATCCCCGCCCCAGCTCAACCGGCACCGAGAAGGAGCGCTTGACCTGCCCGAGCGCGAAGCTCGATTCGATCGAGGCGACATTGTCGAGCCGGGTCAGCTTGTCCTTCAGGAACCGTTCGTAGGCGGCGAGGTCGCTGACGATGATGCGGAGCAGATAGTCGCGCGGGCCGGTCATCAGGTAGCAGTCGGCCACTTCCGGCCAGCGTGTCACCGCCGCAGCGAAGCGGTCGAGTTCCTCCTCGCGCTGGCGCTCCAGCTTGATCGAGGCGAAGACCGAGACCGGGAGGCCGAGCTTGTCCTGGTTCACGACCGCGACATAACCCTCGATGATGCCCGCCTCCTCCAGCAGGCGAACCCGCCTTGCGCAGGGTGAGGGCGAAAGCCCGACTTTTTCGGCCAGGTCCTGATTGCTCATGCGTCCATCGGCCTGGAGAGCCTGGACGATACGCCGGTCGATATCGTCGAGTTTATAGTCTGGCATCTTGTCTCGCTTTCGTTCGCAGGATTAGCGGAAAGCGCTAAGATGGAAAGCATCGTCGGCGATCTTTGGCAAAAATCGCTGCCGGAAGCGTGCATGATGGCTTTGCCGTATCGAGAGAAGCCAAATGACCGATCCCCGTCTGCCGATTCTCGCCGAACTCGAGAAGAAGATTCTCTGGCTCGCCTCCTGGACGATCCATAACGCCAACCACCTTCGCGATAACGGCGATGGGATGAAGGTGGGCGGGCATCAGGCTTCGTCCGCGTCGCTGGCGACGATCATGACGGCGCTCTACATGGCGGCCCTGAAGCCGCAGGACCGGGTCGCGGTGAAGCCGCATGCCTCGCCGGTCTTCCATGCCATCAACTATCTGATGGGCCTGCAGACCCGCGAGAAGCTGGAGAATTTTCGCGGATACAAGGGCGCCCAGAGCTATCCCTCGCGCACCAAGGATATCGACGATGTCGATTTCTCGACCGGCTCGGTCGGCCTCGGCGTCGCGCAGACGCTCTTCTCCTCGCTGACCCAGGATTATGTGAAGGCCCATGGCTGGGGCGCAAGCCGGCCGGATGGGCGCATGGTGTCGCTGATCGGCGATGCCGAGCTCGACGAGGGCAATATTTTCGAAGCCCTGATGGAGGGCTGGAAGCACGGCGTCCGCAACACCTGGTGGGTGATCGACTATAACCGCCAGTCCCTGGACGCGGTGATCCGCGAGGGGCTCTACGACCGCTTCGAGACGATGTTCCGCAATTTCGGCTGGGATGTCGTGACGCTGAAATATGGCTCGCTGCAGCAGGCCGCCTTCAAGGAGAAGGGTGGCGAGCGGCTGAAGGCCTGGATCGATTCCTGCCCGAACCAGCTCTACTCGGCCCTGACCTTCCAGGGCGGCGCTGCCTGGCGCAAGCGCCTTATGGATGATCTCGGCGATCAAGGGCCTGTGACGACGCTGATCGAGAGCCGCTCCGACGCCGAGCTGTCGAAGCTGATGTGCAATCTCGGTGGCCACGATCTGCCCTCGCTGCTCGAAGCTTTCGAGGGCATCGATCACGACCGGCCGGTCTGTTTCCTCGCCTATACCGTGAAGGGCTTTGGCCTGCCGCTTGCTGGGCACAAGGACAATCACGCCGGGCTGATGACCAAGGAGCAGATGGACGGCTTCAAGAAAGCCAACACGATCCGCCCCGGCCATGAGTGGGACCTGTTTGAAGGGCTGTCGCTGCCCGAAGCCGCGCTCCGCAGCTATCTCGACAAGGTGCCCTTCTTCTCCGAGGGGCGCCGTCGCTTCTCGGCACCGTCGCTGCCTGTGCCCGCGAAACTCGAGGCCGGCATCCAGGCGACGATGTCGACGCAAATGGGCTTCGGCAAGGTGCTGGACGAGCTGGCGAAGCTCGGCGGCCCCCTGGCCGACCGCATCGTCACCACCGCGCCGGACGTCACCGTCTCGACCAATCTCGGGCCATGGGTGAACCGGCGCGGCCTGTTCGCCCGGGCCTCGATGGCCGATACCTTCAAGGACGAGCGCATTCCCTCGATGCAGAAATGGGAATTCTCGCCGAAGGGCCAGCATATCGAGCTCGGCATCGCCGAGATGAACCTCTTCATCAATCTTTCGGCGCTTGGCCTCTCGCATTCGATCTTCGGCGAGCGGCTGATCCCGATCGGCACGCTCTACGACCCCTTCATCTCGCGCGGGCTCGATGCGCTGAACTATGCCTGCTACCAGGATGCGCGCTTCATGGTGGTCGCGACGCCGTCTGGTGTGACGCTGGCGCCGGAGGGTGGCGCACATCAGTCGATCGCGACACCTCTGATCGGCATGAGCCAGGACGGGCTCTGCGCCTTCGAGCCGGCCTTCGTCGACGAACTCGCCGTGATGATGCGCTGGTCCTTCGAATACCTGCAGAAGGATGGCGAGGGCGATCCCGACGAGCGTACCTGGCTGCGCGATGAGACCGGCGGCTCCGTCTATCTCAGGCTCTCGACGCGGCAGGTCGAGCAGCCGAAACGGGCAATGACGGCCGATCTCGAGCGCGACATCATCGATGGTGCCTATTGGCTCAGGAAGCCCGGCCCGAACGCCTCCGTCGTCATCGCCTATACCGGCGCGGTTGCGCCTGAGGCGATCGAGGCTGTGGGGCTGCTCGGCGAAGACCGGCGCGATGTCGGCCTGCTCGCCATCACCTCGGCAGATCGGCTCAATGCCGGCTGGCAGGCGGCCGAGCGGGCGCGACAGCGCGGCAATCATGGCGCGACCAGTCATATCGAGCGGTTGCTCGGCGAACTTTCACGCGATTGCGGTATCGTGTCGGTGCTCGACGGACATCCTGCGACACTGGCCTGGCTCGGCAGCGTGCACGGCCACAAGCAGAAGGCCCTTGGCGTCGAGCATTTCGGCCAGACCGGCACCGTCGCCGACCTTTATCGGCATTTCGGCATCGACGCGAACGCGATCGTGCATGCGGCGCAGGCCGCGGCGCCAGGCCGGCCGGTGCGCTATCTGAAGGCGCTGCCGTAGGCGGGGGGGTATCAGTCCTTGCAAGGCAAGGCGCGGTGGCGAAAGGCCCCCGCGCTCTACTTCGCCAGCCCTTGTTTCACATTGACGCCTGCGAGCAGCGCGCCGCCCACAAGGAAGAACGCGATCAGCACCGCCAGCCCCGCCTGCTGACTGGCAAAGACGGTGGTCGCCAGCGCCACGAAGGTCGGGCCCATGAACGAGGTCACCTTGCCCGACAGCGCGAAGAGGCCGAAGAACTCGCCATGCCGGCCCGCCGGTGCGAGACGGGCCATCAGGCTGCGCGAAGAGGCCTGGAGCGGACCGGCGACCAGGCCGATCAGCAGACCAAGAGCGAGATAGATCCGCTCGGGCACCGAGGCGAACAGCCCGTCGCCTGGTGCCGGAGGCGTAGCCGGCAGCACGAAGAAGATGCGGTCGGGCCCGAGCGAGAGGATGCCGAGGCAGGCGAAGAGCAGGCAGGCGATGGCGCCCAAGACCACGGGCTTGCCGCCGATGCGGTCATCGAGCTTGCCGCCGAACCAGGCGCCGAGCGTGCCGGTGATGGTGAGCATGATCCCGAAGATGCCGAGTTCGATGGTCTGCCAGCCGAAGACGCCGGCCGCGTAGATGCCTCCGAAGGCGAAGAGCGCCACAAGCCCGTCCTGATAGATCATGTTGGCGAGCAGAAAGCGCCCAAGTGCAGGCAGGCGCGGCAGTTCGGCGATGGTCGCCTTCAGCCGCGAGAGACCGCCCTGCGCCGCTTCCCTGAGGCGCATGCCGGTTCCCGGTGAGTCCGGTGTCAGCAGGAACATCGGTGTGACGAAGATGACGAACCAGAGCGCAGTGAGCGGCCCCGAGGCGCGGTCACCCTCGCGCGCTGCTGCGTCGAGGCCGAGAATCGGCACGAGGCCTGCCAGCGTCTTGCCGGTGAGCGGATCTGCGGCGAGCAGCGCCAGCGTGATTGCAAGCGAGATCAGACCGCCGAGATAGCCGATGGCCCAGCCCGTGCCGGAGAGCCATCCGAGCCGTTCCGGCGGCACGAGCCGCGTCATCATCGCATTGTTGAAGATGGTGGCGAATTCGGCACCGATCGTGGCGATGATGAAGCCCGCGAGCGCGATCGGAACCGCGGCGGGCGAGCCGGGCCTTGCAAACCAGAGCAGGGCCGAGCCGATGACGAGCAGCGCGCCGAAGGCCGCTATCCAGGGCTTGCGCGGGCCCGTGCGGTCAGCGATGCCGCCGAGCAGGGGAGAGAGCAGGGCGATGCAGAGACCCGCGAAACCCGTGGCATAGCCCCAGAGCGCCTGTCCCTCTGCCGCGTCCGCCGCAAGGGCGGAGGCGAAAAAGGGCGCGAAGACGAAGGTGGTGACCAGCGTGAAGAATGGCTGTGCCGCCCAGTCGAAGAACAGCCAGGCCGTGACGGCCCGGCGTGGCGGATACGTGACGGGCGCGAGTGCCGCCGCAGGCGCGTGGGAAAGGTTCACTGCAGGGTCGTCTCTGGGTCGCCGCCACCGCGCGCCAGCTCGATCTCGGTGATCGCGACCAGGACGTCGGCGCGGTTCTTCAGGCTGGAGGCCTCGAGCAGCGCCTGTTTCTCGCGCGGACCGAAGGGGCACATCATCGAGAGCGCGTTGACCAGCGCCTCGTTGGGTGCTTCGTTGATGCCCTTCCAATCGATCTTGAGGTCATTGGCCTTGGCGAAGGACCGAAGCGCCTTGAGCAGGCTGTTGCGGTCGACCTCGTCCTCCCCCGCACGCGCGGTGAAATCGATGGCGAAGTCGTCATAGCTGACACGGCACTGGCGATAGGCCGTCGTCACCGAGAGCTCCTCGACAATGCGGAAGCGCGCGATGCCGGTGAGCGTCAGGATATAGCGATCATCGCCAGTCTCGGCGAACTGCGTGATCCGGCCGAGGCAGCCTACCTGCAACAGGCCGGGCGTGTCGGCCTGGCGGCCGCTTTCCGGCTCGGGCTGGATCATGCCGATGGTGCGGTGGTCCCGCAGCGCATCGTCGATCATGGCGATATAGCGCGGCTCGAAGATGTTGAGGGGCATCTGCCCGCGCGGCAGGAGGAGCGCACCGGCCAGCGGGAAGACCGGGATCACCAGCGGGCAGTCCTGGGCTCCGTTATAGACGGCATTCATGCCCATGGGCGTGTCGCTCCCTTCCATCGCGGCACCTTATGAAAACAGCAGCGTCGAAAGCTTGCGCCGACCTGCAACGCTGGCGTCGTCCATGTGACCCCAGGCCTCGAAGAACTGCAGCAGCTGCTTGCGCGCGCCGTCGTCGTTCCAGGTCCGGTCAGCCTTGATGATGGCAACCAGCTGGTCGACGGCTTCTTCGCGCTTGTCATGGGCATTCAGCGCCAGCGCCAGATCGAAGCGGGCCTGATGATCCCCGGGGTTGGCCGCAACCTTCGCTTCGAGTTCGGCCGTATCGCCGAGCGAAGCGGCCTGCTCGGCGAGTTCGATCGCGGCACGCACGGCAGCCAGCGCCGGATCGGACGCCTTGGCTTCGGGAGCGGTGGCCAGGATGCCCTTGGCGCCGTCGAGATCACCCATGTCGAGATGCAGGCGCGCCAGTCCGGCGAGCGCTGGGACATTGTCGGGCTCGAGCGCCAGCACATTGGCATAGAGTTCGCCCGCGCCGGCCGCATCGCCGGCCTCGAGCGCCTCCTGCGCGGCGGCGACCAGCTCTTCGGTCGCGCCCGGGCCCATCGGTCCAACGAGCTTCTCGATGAAAGCCTTGATCTGGCTTTCCGGCTGGGCGCCCATGAAACCGTCGATCGGCTGGCCGCGCTGGAAGGCGATGACGGCCGGGATCGACTGGATGCCGAGCTGGCCCGGGATCTGCGGGTGCTCGTCGATGTTCATCTTGACGAGCTTGACCTTGCCACCGGCAGCCTTGATCACCTTCTCGATGACCGGGGTCAGCTGTTTGCAGGGGCCGCACCACGGGGCCCAGAAATCGACCAGAACCGGCTGGTTCATCGATTCGGCGACGACATCCTGCCGGAAGCCCTGTGTCGTCGTATCCTTGATCAGGCCGGGTTGCTCGGCCGCATCGCTGTTGAGCAGCATGGGTCTTCCTTCATCTCGTCAACAAGATCGACCGCGGCCACGCTGGGCCGATCACGGTCGGGCATACGAAAACGGGCGCATGACCATAGGCCGCGCGCCACATAGATGGGGAGGTTCAGTCGTTCTGTCCATCGACCGGTGCTGGCAAATCGACGATCAGCGGCTCATGTCCGGTGCTGCGCAGGAAGCCCAGCATGTCGTCGCGTGCGATGCGCAGCGTCGCGGTGTTGATCAACGGATGGAAATTCATCGCCTCGCCGCTCATCAGATTGGCGTCGAGCACCATCGTCACATCACGGGCGCGATCATTGATCACGGCAAAGGCGGTGACCGAACCGGGCGTCACGCCGAGCTTCTCCTCCAACAGTTCGGCCGAGCCGAAGGAAAGCCGACCGCTGGCTCCCAGCGTCTGATGCAGCCGCTTCAGATCGATTCGTGTGCTCTCCAGGGCCGAGACCAGGAAAAGCCGGCCCTTCTTGTCCTTGAGAAACAAGTTCTTGGTGTGGTGCCCATCGATCGTGCCGCGCAGAGACTTCGATTCGGCGACGGTGAAGACCGCCTCATGATCGAGCCTGTGGAAAGGAATACCCTGCGTGGCCAGATGGGAGCAGAGCTCGTCGGGTGTCAGTGGCGAGGTCATCGTAACTCGTCGGAAACAAAGAGTTCTTGGCGTTGCCTAGCCCGCCGGACGGCATCACCGCAAGGGCGCCGTTCCGGCGCCGGCGGGGCGCCAATCAGGGCATCGGCGAAAAACTTTGCAACAAGGCGCTTGCGCTTCGCAGCGCTTTGGGCAATAAGCCCGCCACGCGCCGCTTGGCGCGCCAATGTCCGGATGCGGGTGTAGCTCAGGGGTAGAGCACAACCTTGCCAAGGTTGGGGTCGAGGGTTCGAATCCCTTCGCCCGCTCCAGACATTCTTCCCAACCAAGACTGTCGCAGGCGCCGGGTTTCCCGGCGCTTTTTGCGTTTTGAGGTCGAGGCGATCGCTTGAAGGGGGGCCACAGGCGCTCAGACGTCCGTGGTGCCGGAGCTCACCCGCTTGCGCAGACGATTCGCGGTTTGGGCGTTCACGCTGGGCCCCTCGCACTCGGTGCCGGTGTCGAGGCCAGCGTCCCGCGCGGAATTCCTGACGACGCTGATCATTATCCTGATCGGAAACGCGCGCCGATGGGCCCTTGGGAGCCGGAGAGCCGGTTCCGGCATGCCGTGCTCTCGTGCGCAAACCAGGCCACCGCCTTCGACAGGATATCGCCGCCCGACGCAGCCGGTGGTCCTCGCGCCGCGGACGGATCGGTTCCTTACGTTCCGCGCTGGTTGTGCCGTCGTCCCGATCAGCCTGGTCGACCGCGAAACGCGGCCGGCGATGGTTCGCTTCCGGCCGTCGGGCGCCCGGCAGGCTTATTGCCCCGCCTGCAGATTCGCACTCCTGGCCGTTTGCACGATGAGACGCGAGATGAGCTCGGGGGCTTCGACATGCGGCATGTGTCCGATGTCGGCGAGCACGTGAAGAGCGACGAAGCCCGGAAGACCTCTGCTATGGGAGACCGGAATGATGCGGTCGGCTTTGCCCCATATCACGCGGGTCGGGATGTGAAGCGACGCGATTGCATTCCCGATCTGAATCGTCTGGGTCGCGTCTGGAAACAGGCGGGCTGCGAGTTCCCGTTGCGGCGCGTCCACGCCGCGCCGCAACCTTTCCCGCAAAACCGCTTCGGCATAGCCTTGGGGAAGCAAGGCGGGATCGGCGACCAGTTGTTCCAGCCAAGGCAGCAGGCTGGCTGCCGAGCGGGCCCTTAAGAAACCCTCCAGAAATTCACCATCGATGTCCGGACCGAGGCCGGCTGGCGCAATCAGGGTCAAGGATCGTGCACGAATCGCCGAATTCGCGGCGATGGCGGCTGCGACAGCGCCACCCAGGGAATGCCCGACGATGTGGCATTCCGTCAGCCCGGTGTCCTCGAGATAGGCGAGCGTTGCATCCACCAACGCGTTCAGGCTCGGGCTGCCCGCCGCCGCAGTGCGGCCGTGGCCGGGCAGATCGGGAGCGAATGACGCGATGGTGGGGTCGAGATATGCGCGGACGTTGTTCCAGGCGCCCGAATTGGCCCCAAAGCCATGAATGAAGACTATCGGAGGGAGCCCGCCCTTGTGCCGGGCAACAGGGCTCCCCTGCCGAGGCGCGGAACCGACTTGTACTGGCTCGGGCCGTTGCTCGGCCAAGATCCGCTCGATATCGCGGCTCTTGATTCGACCTCCCGGACCCGTGCCAACCATCGCCGTCGTGTCCAGCCCCGCCTGCCTGGCAAGGCGGCGAGCCAGTGGGGAAATCGGGGTTCGATCCCTGGACAGGCTGATTGATGCGGACCGGGTAGGCTCCGGGGTGGCAATCGCAACGGTTGGCTCGGGCATGTCGGCTTCGCCGATCGCATCCCCGTCATTGCCGATATGGCCCAGCACGCTGCCGACGCCGACCTCGGCCCCTGCCGCAGCGACGATTGCGACGAGCATGCCGTCGCGCTCCGCCTCGATTTCAGTCGCTGCTTTCGCAGTCTCGACGACGACGACGACATCGCCTTGCTTCACCCTGTCGCCCACGGCAACCGCCCAGGACACCACGGTTGCGCTTTCCATGTATTCGCCGGCGCCGCCGGTGAGCCTGATCTCGCTCGTCATGACTGGCCTCCGCTCATGCCACTGCCCGCCGCGCTGCTGCCGCGATCTTGGCCGCATCCGGCAGCACGGCGTTTTCGAGCGGCTCGCTGTAGGGGATCGGAATATCGTGGGTCGCAACGCGTTCGACGGGAGCGTCGAGCTCGTCGAATGCCGTTTCCATGATGGTGGCGCTCAGCTCCGCGCCATAGCCGCAGAAGCGCCAGCCTTCATTGACCACTACGGCGTGATGGGTTTTGGYGATCGAGGCCCGGATGGTGTCGCGGTCGAGCGGGCGCAGGCTGCGCAGGTCGATCACCTCGGCGGAAATTCCTTCGCCGGCGAGGAGTTCGGCCGCCTTCAGCGATTCGACTACCATGCGCGAGGAGGCGATGATCGAGACGTTGCTGCCTTCCCGCGCGATGCGGGCCTTGCCGATCTCGACCAGATGATCGCCGTCCGGCACCTCGTCGCGGCTGTTGTAGAGGAGCTTATGCTCAAGGAAGATCACCGGGTGATCGTCGCGGATCGCAGCCTTCAGGAKGCCCTTGGCGTCGGCGGCAGTCGCCGGTGCGACCACTTTCAGGCCGGGAATATGGGCGACGAGCGCGTCCAGGCTCTTGGAATGCTGTGCCCCGGCACCAGCCCCGCCGCCGCCCTGGGTGCGGAGCACGAACGGCATGGTGACCTGACCGTTCCAGATATAGTTGTAGATCGATGCCTGGTTCATGAGCGCGTCGATGCTCAGGGGCAAGAAATCCGCATACATGATTTCGAGCACGGGTCTCGTGCCGGCCATCGCGGCAGTGACGGCCATGGCGGTCAGCGTCTGCTCGGAGATCGGTGTGTCGCGAACACGCTCGGGGCCAAATTCCGCGAGCAGGTCCTTCGTCACCTTGAAGACGCCGCCATAGACCGCGATGTCCTCGCCGAAGAGCCAGACATTGGGATCGCGCTGCATTTCCTCGCGCAGGGCGGCACGCAGGGCTTCGGCATAACGCATCATTGCCATCACACGGCTCCAGCGTAGTAGGGGGCGCTCGGGGCATGGTCGACGAAGCCCGGCAACGGATCAGCCAGCGCTTGGTCGACGGCGGCATCGACGGCAGCACGTGCTTCGGCGCCGACAGCATCCAGGTGTGCCGGCGATACGCTTGCGGCCAGCGAGCGGCGGGCGAGGACGATCGGGTCGCGCTCGCGCCACGCTRCACGGTCTTCTGCGCTCTGATAGCCGCCGACATCGCTGGTCGAGAACCCGACCATCCGATAGGTCTTGGCTTCGACAAGCGAGGGGCCTTCGCCGCGCCGCGCCCGGTCGACCGCTGCGGCCACCGCCCGATAGACGGCCGTGATGTCGTTGCCGTCGACACTGTCGCCAGGCATGCCATAGCCGGCAGCGCGAACCACCAGATCCGGAACCGAGGACTGGGTCGAGTGATGCGCGGTCAGACCGTACTGGTTGTGCTCGAGCACGAAGACGACCGGCAGCTTCCACAAGGCTGCGATATTCATGGATTCATGGCAGATGCCGGTCTGTGCGGCGCCGTCTCCGAAGAGGCACATGGCGACGCGAGCGCCGCCATCGGCGCGATTGCGCATCTGGAGCGAAACCGCAAAGCCCGTGGCTGCCGGGATTCCGCCGCCGACGATAGCATTGCCCCCGAGAAGGCCGTTCGCGACATCGGCAATCAGCATATGACCGGCGCGGCCAGCGCATGTCCCGGTTGAACGGCCGAGAATCTCGGCCACGATCGGATGAAGTCCGACGCCCTTGCCGACGTAATGGGCGTGGCCGCGATGGGTGCTGGTCAGCAAATCGGAGGCATCGAGCATCGCAGTCGCGCCAATGCCAACCGCTTCCTGTCCGTCGCAGCGATGGATCGGGCCGCGGGTCTTGCCGGCCTTGTGAAGCTCACCCAGCCGTTCCTCAAGATGCCGCACCGCAATCATGCGGCGCAACATCTCGATCTGTTCGTCAATCGTGGGCGAATTCCTCATCGTCGGTGTTCTCCGCGCGGTCGAGTCGAGCGTCCTGATGCGAGACGTTCGCCGCGCGTGACCGGCGCATGCGTGGAGAAAGCCAAGCGTTTTCGGAGATCGGCTCTAGCGCATTTCCCGACAGAGCGCTATAAGTGTACGCACAATGGAATGCACTATTTGCACGGCGGCGAACGTTCGATCTCGAGAGGGCCTCGTGCCCGATCGGCTTGGACGTTTCTCTGTCCCACATGAGTTGAGCGGGCAGAGCGCTTCCGCAAACATGGAGAAGCACGATGATCTTCGACCACCGCGTCTACACGGCCCGACCAAACCGTCTTCCGGACTTCCTGCGGCTCTATGAGGATGTCGGCCTGCCGATGCAGCGCCACTATCTGGGTGAGCCCTTCGGCTTCTTCCAAACCCATATCGGCGATCTCAGCCGTGTCGTTCATCTCTGGAAATACGACAGCCTCGCCGACCGTGAAGCTCGCCGCGATGCGATGGAGGCCGATCCGGCGTGGCAAGCCTATCGCCGCCAGGTGGTCGAGGCCGATCCGCTGATGGACATGCGCAACCAGATTCTGAAGCCGGTATCGTTCTTCAACCCGAAGGCTTGACCCGGTCGGCTTGCCGGTCCACGCGGAATCCTGATTTCATGAAACTCGATTTCTTTGCCGGCAACGAGAGTTGGCGGATCGCCTGCGATACCGCGCGCGCGCCCCGCACGCTTCGGTCCCTGGCCTCCACCCTGCCGGCGCCTCTGCAACTCCACACGCCCAAGATCGCAGGCCAGCACATCTACTGGCATGCACCGTTCGTCGAGGACGCCGAGGGCGGGGTCGATGTCATGGAGGCGCCTCCCGGCGCCTTCCTGTATTGGCCGGCGCGGCAGTTCCTCGAGCTGACCTTCGCACCCCTTCAGGCCGAGACCGCCACGGTCACGCTGCTGGGCCAGATCGAAGGTGGCCTGCCCGCCTTGCAGGCGCTTGGCCTGAGCCTGCGCGAAGGACATGGAGTGAAGGCGTTCGACGGGCGGCTGGTGCTCGCCGAGGGCGCGCAGCCACAGATGACGGCGTCCCCGGCTTCGAGCTTGCCCGAGGCGCTCGTCGCGCGGCGCGAGACGCTGTGGCGGGCCAGTCCGCCGGATATCGACGGCATGCTCGCCTCGCGCGCGATCATGCACCCCTCCGGCCCGCTCTTCCTGGCCGAATCCGAGGCGCGCATCCTGCAGGAGCTGCTGTGGTGGGTCCGCAGCGGTCTCGCGAGCGAGGAGCCGCAGGTTTCGCGGAGCGTCGCCGCGCTGGCCTGCAACAAGGCCGGTACCCGCCTGCGCGACTTCTGCCATCTCGGTGAGAGCGCCGAAATCCTGTTTGCGCTCGAGGCTGCGTTCCGGCGCCCGGAGATTGCGCTGGCGGAGCTGACCGACGAGGCGATCCTGTGTGCAGGTCGTCTCGCAGCCTGGCTCGACCTGCGGATCCCGTGGTCGGCCGTCAACGGTGCCGTCCGCACGGCACTGGACGCGAGGGCCGAAGCGGCATGACCAGCGCGCTCGCTCCCCTGCAAGATGGCGGCACGCTCGCCTTCACCGAGACCGGCGCCGGCGTGCCGCTTGTCCTGATCTCAGGGCTGGGCGGGCTCGCGTCGTTCTGGAAGGATTTCGCCAGCGTCTGTGCCGGCCATTTCCGCGTGATCACTTACGATCATCGCGGCGTCGGGCGTTCGAGCCCACTGGACGGATCGACCAGCATCGCCGCGATGTGCGACGATCTCATTGGCCTGCTCGATCATCTGGGCATTGAGCAAGCGATGATCCTCGGCCACTCCACCGGCGGCGCGATCGCGCAGCGATTGGCGATAGACAATCCGCAACGTCTTTCGCGCCTCGTCCTCTCGGCGACCTTCGCGCGACCGTGCGCCTATATGGAGCGACTGTTCGCCGGCCGTATCGAGATCCTCGACCGGCTCGGCGTCGATGCCTATCGACGTCATGCCGTCACCCTGCTGAACGCGCCGTACTGGCTCGCCGAGAACGACGCCCGCGTCACTGCGGAGCTGACCGGCGGTGCGCCTGCGACCGAACGGGACGCCGCGACCATCCGCGCGCGTATCAAGGCTGTGCTGGGACATGGTGTCGACGAGTCCCTCGATACGATCGCCTGTCCGGCCAGGATCGTGGTCGCGGCCGACGACATCGTGACCCCGCCCTATCACTCCGAGCGCCTCGCGCATTCCATCCCCGGCGCCGAACTCGCCGTGCTCCCTCGTGGCGGTCACTACGCCATGCGGGCTGAGCCGGCGCTCTACCGGGACGCAGTACTCGATTTTCTGCGCGGCTGACCGGCCCGCATGACAAGGATCTGAACCGATGCAAGACATTCTGGGACGTGGACCGATCGGCGTCGTCGGCCTCGGCACGATCGGCCAGCGCTGGGCGGCGACCTTTGCCCATGCCGGCTATGACGTATCCTGCTATGATCCCGATCCCGCCCGCTGGGAGGCCTTTCAATCCCTGCGCGCAACGCTTGCCGACGACCTGCAGCGTCTTTCGCCGGCCAAGGCCGAAACGGGAGACATTCGCTTCGCGAGCGATCTCGCAACCGCGATGGCCGGTGTTCGCTTCGTCCAGGAATCGGGGCCGGAGCAACTCCCATTGAAGCAGGCACTGCTGGCGGAGATCGAACAGCATATCGCTGCGGATGTGGTGATCGCGTCCTCCTCTTCGGCCCTGCTCGTCTCGGACATGCAGTCGGCCTGTGCGCATCCCGAGCGGGTGGTCCTCGCCCACCCGTTCAATCCCGTCCACCTGATGCCGCTCGTCGAGATCGTCGGCGGGAAGGCGACCTCGCCGGAGGTCGTCGAGCAGACGCGTGCCTTCTATGAGGATCTCGGCAAGAAGCCAGCCGTGCTCCGGCGCGAGGTCACAGGCCATCTGGCCCTGCGGCTRATGGGAGCGATGTGGCGCGAGGCCATCGCACTCGTCGAAAGCGGCGTCGCGACGGCGGAGGATGTCGACCGAGCCTTCTGCTACGGCCCTGGCCCGAAATGGACCTTGCAGGGCTCGTTCATCTCGAACCACCTCAACGCCGAGGGTATCGAAACCTTCCTGACCAAATACGGCAAGACCTATCAGGACATCTGGGACGATCTCGGCGATGCCCGGCTTGATACCCCGACCGTGTCACGCGTGGCGAAAGCCGTGCGTGAGGCGATCGGTGAACGCAGCGATGACGACCTGCGCAGCCAGCGCGATGCCGGGCTGGTCGACCTGCTGCGGGTGATGTCGCAGCGTGCGGCACTCTGAACGCAGGCAATGAAGAGGACCGGATGATGCAGAGCGCCTTCCCCTATCAAACCGCCCTCGTCACGGGCGCATCGCGCGGAATCGGCGCCGCGATTTGCCGCAAGCTCGCGACCCTTGGGCTTACGGTCTACGGCGTTGCACGTAGCGAGGATGCACTCGCAACCGTCGTCGCCGAGGCCGGGGTCATCCCGGTGGTTGCCGATGTTCGCGATGTTGCGGCGATCGTCGCCGCGCTCGACGGGGCCAAGATCGACATCCTGGTCAACAATGCCGGTATGGTCGCCTCGGTGAAACCGCTCTACGAGCAGACCGCGGAGGAAATCTCCGAGACGATCGCGGTGAACTTCACTGCGCCCATGCTGCTGATGCAGTCGTTACTGGGCGGCATGGTTGAGCGTCGTCGCGGTCATGTCATCAATATCACGACGACTGCCGCACGCGGCGTGTTTGCGGGAACGTCGGCCTATGGTGGGGCCAAGGCGGGGCTCGCCCATGCCGGTCGTTCTCTGCGTTACGATCTCGCCGGCAGCAATGTCCGCGTCACCGATCTCGCTCCAGGCCGCGTCGAGACTGACATTTATCTGCAGGCCTTCGCGGGCGATCGCGCCCGCCTGCATGATTCGATGTATGGCGCCGTTCGGGCGCTGAAACCGCAGGACATCGCTGAAACGATCGCGGCCGTGCTTGCCCTGCCTGAGCATGTCGACGTCACCGAAATCGAGGTGTCGCCAACCGATCAGGCTGTGGGCGGTCATGTCTACAAGTCGCAGCCGGCCTGAAGGAGGGGGGCTCAGGGGCGCCTGCCCGGCCTCCCGTCAGTGAGCTTGGCAAGAACGGCGTCGCAGGCCGCGGTCCAGCCTTCTTTGGCGCCGTGCTCGGACAGCACCGTAAGGCCGCGCTCCGTGATCCCGCCTGGCGTCGCGAGATTCGCAATCAGCGTTTCGACCGGCTCCGGCCGTTCGGCAATCATCCGGCCAGCCGCCACGAAGGTCGTCGCGGCAAGTTCGCGGGCTGCCTCAGGGCTCATGCCATGAGCGACGGACCAGTCGCGACCGAGGCCGATGAGGCTCTGAGCCCAGCCATAGATGGCGGCGCTGACCGTTGCGGTCTCGAACTGGGCTTCATTCTCAAGGACAATGACGGGGCCGAGCCGTGCGAGCAGCGCCTGGACTTCGGGAAAACTCGGGAACGCCGTTGTCGGGCTCGCGCCGAGAGATGCGGCTGTGAGCGGCATGATCCGCATGACGCGGGCAGGGGCGGCGGCTCTTTCCAAATGCGCAATGGGCACGCCCGCGCAGGCCGAAACCAGGATATGCTCCGGGCGCCATGGCAGATGGCAGATAGCTGCAATGGCATCGGCCGGCCGCGTCGCGAGAAAGATGATGTCCGCACCGGATATGAGCGTGGAATTGCACTCGGCCAGCTCAAGCTCATGGCGTTCGGCCAGTTTCGGTCCCTGACCGCGCGGCGACAGGGCGAGGTGGGGAACCGTCTGCTGGTCGCGCAAGAGGCCTTCAATCATCGCCTCGGCCAGATGGCCGACTCCGAGAAATGCGATCCGTGTCATGATGATCCCAAGAAGAAGCTGCCGGCCGGATTCGGAGGGCGCTGGTTGATTTTTTCCGGTTGCGCGATTTGAAGCTTGCACTGACCGCTTCTTGGTGATGCGAGAGCGGGGAAACGTCGTCGACAATGAGAGACGGAATGCCGAAGACCGCGAAGGCCCCGACCGTCAAGGCAGCCCCACCGCGTCGGGCGGCGGACAGCGCAGAACGCGCCTATCGCGCGATTCGGCAGCAGCTCGTCGAATTCAAGATGCGGCCGGAGGAGCGCATCAACGAGGTTCATCTGGCGCAGATGCTGGAGCTGTCGCGCACGCCGGTCCGAGAAGCGCTGAACAGGCTGGCCAGCGAGGGGTTTGTCGTCTTCACGCCCAACAGGGGCTTTTACTTCCGCGGCCTCGATATCGACGATCTCGTCGATCTGTTCGAGATGCGCTCCATCATTGAAACCGGCGCGTTCGCTCTTGCGTGCGAGCGCGTCGATCAGGCTGGGATCGAGCGCCTTCAGGCGTTCTGGGAGGATGCGCGTCGGCGCTACGCCAACAACGATCCCGACGAGATCCTCGAACTGGACGAAGCCTTTCATGTCCATGTCGCCGAGCTTGCCGGCAATCCCGAGGTCGTGCGCCAGCTTATCGGCGTCAACGCCCGAATCCGGTTTATCCGACGAGTCCAGATCGAAAACGGCCCGCAACACTCGAGTCTCGTCGGGGATCATTCGCGGATCGTCCAGGCGCTTGCTGAGCGCGACGCCGCAAAGGGCATTGAGATTCTGCGCGCACATATTTCGCTGACTTTCGCCGAGGCGCGCAGTGTTCTCAAGGATGCGCTTCTGAAGATTTTCGTGCCGGAAGAGTCGGGGTCGGTACGGCGCCGGGCACGCGTTCCGCGGAACTGACATCCCGATCCGCCTACGGGATATGAGGACGTGGCGAGACCCGCTGCGTCTCTGACGCGCATTTCCTTCCGCCGCGCGTTTGCGCGCGCGCTCACTCGGCCGGCAAATGTCAGCCGGCGAGGCGGGACTGCGTGCAGGTAATGCCCGCCTGCCAAACCAGCTGCTGACATCGCGATCGTTCTTATTCCCTATGCCCCGCGATTCGGGGTGCTGGATGCGGGGCCTCGCATGGCCTGCCCACCCTTGCGCCACGCGCGTTCTCATCTTTGTGCAACGGCCAGAAATCGAAGTTTCAAAAGTGCCTGTACAACTGCATGCACTTATGACACGGTCACTGGTGTCAGGGGAAGCGGCTCCGCGCAAAACGGTAGTGAGATGCTCGATCACGTACTCGGCCTGGACCATATCGTTGTTGCCGTGAGCGAACTCTCGGCATCGGCCGAACGTTGGCGCGCGCTGGGGTTTTCGGTGTCGCCGCGTGGTCTCCACAGCGACTATCTCGGCACCGCCAATCACACGATCATGTTCGAGGACGACTACGTCGAACTGCTCGGCGTGCTTGCCCCGACGGACTTCAATCGGCCGACCCGCGACTTCCTCGCCGCGGGAGCGGGGCTGGAACGCCTCGCGATGCGGACTGACGATGCGCAGGCGGCGCTCGATACGCTCAAGAGAGGCGGCATTTCGGCGACTGGGCCGTTCGAATTCCGTCGGCCAGTCGAACTGGGCAGCGGCGGCGTGGGAGAGGCGGGGTTTCGCATCTTCCAATGGCCGCTCGAGCCAGCGCCTGCCGGTGTGCGCCTCTTCGCCTGCCAGCATCTGACGCGCGAGACCGTCTGGCTGCCTGATCTCGTCAGCCATGCCAATGGTGCCCGCGCCCTGAGCCGCATCGAGATCGTGGCTGAGGATCCGCCGGCTGCCGCGGCGCTCTGCGCGCAAATGCTCGGCCTCACATTCGCGCGGGGCGAGGACGGTGGTTTCTGCGTCGCTATGCGCCCGCGGGGGGCGGATCTCGTCTTCATGGATGCGCCGAGTTTCGACAGGCGTTGGCAGGTCGGCGCGCAGGCTCAAGGCACAGGCTGCGGAATTGTCCTCGACGTCGCGGCTGGCACGACCGCCGAGCCATTCGCCGAATGGAGCATAGCCGGCGAATGGCCGCTGCATTGCGCCTCCGTCGAAGGGGCTCTGATTGGCTGGGAAGCCGGAAGGCGGTCCGCGCGGCCTTGATCGATCGCCTGACGCCAGCAGGCCTGAATTCACAATAATGGAGGGGAACATGACTGCATCAACATTTACGCGTCGTCAGATGCTCGCATCGGCCGGTGCGGCGGCGCTGCTAGCGGGCTCGCCGATCGGAGCGTTCGCCCAGGAGCCGCGGCGGGGCGGTACCGTGACCGTGCACATGCCGCAGGAGCAGCGCATCCTGAACCCCGCATTGCGGGCCTCGACCGGTGTCTATGTCATCGCCTCCAAGATCATGGAGCCGCTGGTCGACCTGAACGAGAAGGGCGAACTCGAGCCCATGTTGGCGACGAGCTGGGAAGGTTCGCCGGACGGCAAGACCATCACGATCAAGCTGCGCGAGGGCGTGAAGTGGCACGACGGCAAGCCCTTCACCTCCGCTGACGTGCAGTACACGGCGATGGAGCTGTGGAAGAAGCACCTGAACTACGGCACGGCGCTGCACTCCGCCCTGGAGGCGGTCGATACGCCGGACGCGCATACGGCGATCTTCCGCTACAACCGTCCGATGCCGATGGACCTGTTCATGGGCGCCGCGCCCGACCTGGGCTACATCGCGCCCAAGCACATCTACGAAGGCACCAACATCCTCGACAACCCGGCGAACGTCGCGCCGATCGGAACAGGCCCGTTCAAGTTCGCGCAGTATGAGCGCGGCCAGTATGTCATCGCCGAGCGCAACCCCGATTACTGGCGCAAGGGTTACCCCTATCTCGACAAGATCATCTGGCGCTTCATCACCGACAAGGCCGCGGCGACTGCCGCGATCGAGGCCGGCCAGGTCCATATGAGCAACTATTCCTCGCTGCCGCTGGCCGACATCGATCGGCTGGGCAAGGACGCCCGCTTCGAGGTCTCCTCGCGCGGCAACGAGCGCCAGCCCTTCCAGAACACGATCGAATTCAACCTGCGTCGCAAGGAACTCGCCGATGTCCGGGTCCGCCGTGCCATCGTACACGCGGTCGACACCGATTTCTTCATCGAGAACTTCCTGTACGGCAACGGCAAGCGGGCGCACGGGCCGATTCCGTCCGTCTCGACCAATTTCTACAAGGCGGGAGCGCCCGACTATCCGTTCGACGTCAAGAAGGCCAACGCCCTGCTCGACGAGGCTGGCTTCAAGCGCGGCTCCGACGGCACGCGCTTCTCGCTCAAGATGCTGAGCCCGCCCTTCGGCGAGGACATCCCGCTCTGGTCGACCTTCATCCAGCAGTCGCTGCAGCAGGTCGGCATCAAGGTCGAGCTTCAGCGTCCCGATGCGGCGACCTATCTCACGGCCGTCTATCGCGACTGGAATTATGATCTCTCGACCGGCTGGCACATCTATCGCGCCGATCCGGCGATCAGCACCATGGTCTGGTACCGCTCGGGCAGCCCGAAGGGCACCGCGTTCACCAACCAGTGGGGCTGGGAAGATCCCAAGGCCGACAAGATGATGGACGATGCCGCCTTCGAGATCGATCCGGCCAAGCGCAAGGCCGCCTATCCCGAGATCGTCAAGCTGCTGAACACCGAGCTCCCGCTCTGGATGGCGACAGAACGCCAGTTCATCTCGGTCACCAGCAAGAAGCTCAAGAACCACCACAACAATCCGCGCTGGCCTTCGAGCCACTGGGCGGATCTCTGGATCGAATCCTGATCCTGGCGCGCCCCAGAAAAGTACGGCCATGCACATTCTCAAACTGGCCGGACGACGCCTGATGAGCAGCGTTCCGACGCTGCTCATCCTGCTCGCCGGATTATTCGTGCTGCTTCAGTTCGCGCCCGGCGACACGGTTGATGCATTGATGGCGCAGATGGGCGGTGGCGACCCTGCCACTGCGGCAGAGTTGCGTCGCTTCTATGGGCTGGAAGGCAGCGCGGCTGTCCGCTTGCTGGACTATCTCTGGCGGCTCGTCCGTCTGGATCTCGGATTCTCCGCGATCTACAACAAGCCCGTCGCCACCGTTATCCTGGAGCGGCTGCCGGCAACGCTCCTGCTGATGTTCTCGGCGCTGAGCTTCGCCTTCTTTGCCGGCATGCTGCTTGGCATCGTCTCGGCACAGCGCGTGAACGGCTGGGCCGATACGCTGATTTCGCTGCTCGGCCTCATCTTCTATGCCACGCCGTCCTTCTGGCTCGGGCTGATGAGCATCGTCGTCTTCTCGATCTGGCTGGCCTGGCTCCCGCCCGGTGGCTTTCAGGAAATCGGTGCCGGGCTGACGGGCATTTGGCTGGTGCTCGATATCGCACGGCATCTGGTCCAGCCGACGATCACGCTCTCCCTGATCTTCCTCGCCATCTATCTGCGCATCATGCGCGCCTCGATGCTCGAGGTCTCGACGCTGGATTTCGTGCGAACCGCCCGGGCAAAGGGCCTGAGGCAGAGCGAGATCGTCCGGCGGCATGTCCTGCGGAACGCTCTCTTGCCGATGGTCACGCTGATCGGCCTGCAAGCCGGCACGATGCTGGGTGGTTCGGTCGTCATCGAAAGCGTGTTCTCGCTCCCCGGCATCGGGCGGCTCGCATACGAATCCGTAGTTCAGCGCGATCT